>DATARE010000060.1:0-14097 GCA_036264295.1 Micropepsaceae bacterium
CACAGCCTCACAAAATCGGCGATCTTTTTCACCGTCGGCCATATTGCGCAGATCAAAGGCACGCAAAAGATCGCCGACATTCGCGGCTTGACGGAAACCCATCCCGTCCTGGGCTGGTCATTGGTGCTGGGCGTGGTGGCAATTGCCGGCCTGCCGCCGCTCGGCATCTTCATGAGCGAATTCCTGATCGTGACGTCGACTTTTGCGCGCGAACCGTTACTGGCAATCGCTCTTGCCATCGGACTGCTCGTTGCATTCGGCGCGCTTCTGCTGCGGGTTCAGGCCATTGCCTTCGGCGAGCCGGCAGGAAGCACGGCACCGGCGCAGGCGTCCTATTTGCCGATTTTCGCGCATCTGGCTCTGGTGCTGGCGGCGGGTCTTTATCTGCCGCCATTGATCGTTGCCTGGTTCCAGAGCGTTGCGCGGATGCTGGGATAAGCCATGTCCGAGAACGCGCTCGCAACCATTTTGGCGACCGGCCGCAGGGTGGAAACCCATCGCGGTTTCTCGCGCATCGAAATCGATGCGGCGGCGTGGCAGGCGATCGCGGCGCAACTCGGGAACGGGCGCGCCACCCTGTCCGCTCTGTGGGGCGATACCGGCGCCGTCCATATGGCGGTGCAGGATGAATCCATGGCGAATTTGGCGGTCGTAAGCCTGGCGTGCCCTGAAGACCGCTTCCCATCGGTGGGTCAATTCCATCCGCCCGCGATCCGTCTCGAGCGCACCATCCGGGATCTTTTCGGGCTCATTCCCGAGAACGCCCCCGACACGCGCGCCTGGCTCGATTATGGCCGTTGGGACGTCTGCCATCCTTTGGGGAAAAGCCCAGGGCCTGCGTCAGCCTCACCTTACGAATTCCTGGCCGCGGAGGGTGAAAGCATCCATCAGATTGCCGTGGGCCCCGTACACGCCGGCATCATCGAACCCGGCCATTTTCGCTTCAACGTCAATGGCGAGGCGGTTGTCCGGCTGGAAGCGAGATTGGGCTACACGCATAAGGGCGTCGAAGGTCTCATGCGCGGATCCGATATCGGCCGCGGCGCCAAGCTGGCCGGCCGCGCAAGCGGCGACAGCACGGTTGCCCACGCCATCGCATTCGCGCGCGCGGTCGAAGCCGCGTTGCAAGTCAAGGTGCCGGCTCGCGCACATTGGTTGCGGGCGCTGATGGCGGAGCTTGAACGCCTGGCAAACCACATCGGGGATATCGGGGCGATCTGCAATGATGCCTCCTTCTCCTTGATCCAGGCGCATTGCGCCATTCTGCGGGAGCGTGTCCTGCGAGCTGCCGATATGTGCTTCGGTCACCGGTTGATGCGCGATTGTGTCGAGCCGGGCGGCGTGGCGAACGATATTTCCGCCGAAGGCGTCGCGCAGTTGCGGGCACTGCTCGCGGAACTGCGTCATCGCTTTCCGAACCTCGTGAGAATTTACGACAATACCGCATCGCTGCAGGACCGCACCGTCGGAACCGGTATTCTCCGCGCCGCTCTGGCCGCGCAATTCGGTGCCGGCGGATTCATAGGACGGGCCTCGGGGCGCAATTTCGATGCGCGGCGGAACTTTCCTTATCCGCCTTACGATGCATTGCGCTTCGATGTCCCCATTCGACAGGACGGGGATGTGAACGCGCGCGTTTGGGTGCGCATCCAAGAAGTCGAGCAAAGCATGTCGTTGCTCGAACAAATTCTAAGCGGGGTCCCGAGCGGCCCTCTCCACACGGAATTTTCCGCCGGCGGAGGCGAAGGCGTTTCCGTCGTCGAGGGATTTCGCGGCGACGTTCTCATATCGGTCCGATTGAACGATGATGGCAGCATTGCTCGCTGCCACATGCGCGATCCATCATGGTTTCAGTGGCCGCTGCTTGAGGCAGCGATCGAAGGAAACATCGTGGCGGATTTTCCCCTCTGCAACAAATCCTTCAACTGCTCCTATTCGGGCCACGATCTCTGAGGCGAGCGAATGCGACGGCTGCTGATACAAGGATTGCTCCATTCGCCCCTGACGGAGGGCAAGCCCGCCGGTGATGATGCGGAACTCAGCGCGCTTGCGGCGAAGCTCGACGCCGCCGCCCGCAAGCGGCTGGGTCGCAGTCTCTCGATCCGCGAGGTCGATGCCGGATCGTGCAATGGTTGCGAACTCGAAATTCAGGCGCTGAGCAATGCGTTCTACGACCTGGAACGATTTGGCCTGAGATTCGTCGCTTCGCCCCGGCATGCGGATGTTCTGTTCGTAACGGGACCTGTGACCAAGAACATGCGTGAAGCACTGGAACGCACCTACAATGCAATGCCGGCGCCGAAATGGGTGGTGGCAGTGGGCGATTGTGCGGCCAATGGTGGAATGTTCGCGGGAAGCTATGCCGTGACCGGCGGCGTTTCGTCTGTGCTGCCGGTGGATCTGACCATTGCCGGCTGCCCGCCCCGTCCGAAGGATTTGCTGAAGGGCTTGCTGGCGCTGATGACCAAGCCTGGATAACGCAAGCTGGGCATTTCCCGCCGGATGGGGGGCGACCGAGCTGTCTTGAGCATGGCGGGCCGCGCACGCGGACGTGTTTTGCCCTTTACCGCTCGCCTTGCCATATCCTTGATTGCAATTCGGGGGTCTGCGCCACTTTTGTCGCGCGACCCGAAAACTCAGCGGAAATGCGAGCAACTCTGTTCCGGACAATCGCGAAATCCCTGTCCTTGGCGGCTGTGGCGGCCGGTCTGATGCTTGCTTCATCGCCTGATGCGTTTGCCGCGTCGGCGAATCTGTCGGAGTTCGCCAAAGAACAGACGATGAGCCCGTCTCAACGCATCGGCCGCTGGGCAAGCTTTATCAAAGAAGCATCGCACCGCTTCGGACTCTCCGAAGAGTGGATCCGTGCCGTCATGCGCATGGAAAGCGGCGGCAAGACGCTGGGCGATGACAAGCGCCCAATAACATCGAGCGCCGGCGCCATGGGCATCATGCAAATCATGCCTGCCACCTATCGGGAGATGCGACAGCAATATGGGTTGGGCGCCGATCCATATGACCCACATGACAATGTGATTGCCGGCACCGCCTATCTCCGCTGGCTGCACGACAAATACGGCTACCCGAAAATGTTCGCCGCCTACAATGCCGGCCCGGGAACGCTCGAAGCCCAATTCTCCGGTGCGCGCGACTTGCCCGACGAGACGCGCAACTATGTCGCCGGCATCGCGCGCATTCTGGGAACGCAATTTTCCTTATTCCAATCCGCGGCGTTGGCGGCGGCGGAAATTCCCAAAGGGCCGGCAATGCTGACACGGCCTGACGGTTCGGCAATTGCCATCGAAGGGAAAGCCGTCGATTCGATCCGGGCATCCCTGCCGGGGGAATATGCGCCGGGCGTTCAGACCGTCGTGGCTATGGGGAATATGCGCCAGGGCGTTCGTGAGGATCTGGCAACCGTCGCTTCGCTCCTCAAGAGCCGTGGCGCCAATGTTTAGCGGCTCTCTCCCTCCGGCGAGGCTGGCGGAATTCTGTCTCTAAGAATCTCCATCAGCTGCTGTGCCATTTCGAGCGGGACGGCAAAGGAGATGGGCGCGCCGCCGACCATGAAATCCATCACCGCCGCATCGGCCTGAACGAGCACGCCCACACGGTCGGCGACCAGAACCGACCGCGTCTCGTTCTGCTCCATCCTTTGCGCGTAAACCTGCTTCAGCTGCAAAAGCAGCCCAATGACCTCGTCCAATTGGGCGGGCGGAAAGGCGAGCCGCCCAACTTCGCCGTCGGGCTTCTCGAATTCCACCAGACAGGCCGACCCGTCCGCAGAGAGGCCAAAGCGCGAGAGGCGGGAGGCGGCGATTGTGTCGGTCATTGGGTTCGCTGGGTTCGGGTTTGTCGCGTCTATAGCAGAACTTCGCGCCTTGGACATGGCTCCCTTTCGACACTTTATGCAGAAATGCCGTCTTGGGTTCATCCCGTCGCCGTACGGGAGGAAACAATGAAAAATTCATCTTCGGGAATTAGGGTTAACACGAATTGACTCTTTGAAGCCTGCGTCTCACCGCGCAAATTGCACTTTGAGCGGTGCTCTATTGTTGTGCAGAAGGGCATCGTCAAACAGGGGATGTGACGTGCCGCAACGTGTCGGACGTTGGAAGAAAAAACGCAGCCGCAAGCATGAAATCTGGATTTCTGTGATCGGTGTGCTGTTTTTCGCATCACTTGGAATTCTGGAAATTGTTGTGGCGAGCGACAGAGCAAAAATCGACCGTCCCCTGCCTATCAAAGGAACCAACACCGTTGCGCCGGCTGCAAGACCACGTTGACGTGCTGAATTAGACTTTTTTCCTGATGATCGCTGCTGCTTTTTCGGCAATCATCATGGTCGGTGCGGCCGTATTGCCGGATGTGATCACCGGCATCACCGAGGCATCCACCACCCGCAACCCCTCCGCGCCGCGAACCTGCAATTTGGCATCCACGACTGCGAGGGGATCGCTGTCCGTTCCCATCTTCGCCGTGCCGACCGGATGAAAGATTGTTGTGCCGACATCGCCCGCGGCTTTGAGGAGTTCGGCTTCCGACTGAAGCTCCGCTCCCGGCCGGTATTCCACAGGCTCAAACCGTGCCAAGGCCCGCGCCGCCACAATGCGCCGCGTGAGGCGAATAGATTCGGCCGCCACGCGCCTGTCCTCCGGCGTGGAAAGATAATTCGTCACGATGATGGGCGGATCGTCCGGTTCACGGCTGCGCGCGTGAACGGAGCCGCGGCTCGTGGGCCGCAAATTGGCTACGCTTGCCGTGAAGGCCGGAAAATCGTGCATGGGCTCGCCGAACTTATCAAGCGACAAGGGCTGAATGTGAAATTGCAGATTGGGCGTCGCATAATCGGGCGATGACCGGATGAAAGCCCCCAATTGCGAAGGCGCCATGGCAAGCGGCCCCCGCCGCCGCAATGCATAGTCCAATGCCATACGGGCGCGTTTGATCAGCGACCGGTAATCCACGTTCATGGTACGCGCGCCTTTGACCTTGAAGATCAGCCGCAGCTGCAAATGATCCTGCAGATTTTCACCGACGCCCGGAGAATGGTGCACCACGGGAATCCCGAGCAATTGCAGCCGCGCGCCATCTCCAATGCCGGAGCGCTCGAGGATCGTAGGACTTGCCACAGCGCCCGCCGACAGAATGATTTCGCGCCGGGCGAATAGGGTCTCTTCCGTTCCGTTCCAGCGGATGCGTATGCCGGTAGCGCGGCGTCCTTCGAAGACGATCCGGTCCACCATGGCACGCGTAATCAGGGTGAGGTTGGGCCGCTTCAAGGCCGGTTTGAGAAACGCATGCGCGGCGCTTAGGCGGCGGCCATTCCTCTGATTCACATGAAAATAACCGCACCCCTCATTGTCACCGCGGTTGAAATCATCTGTGAGCGGGATGCCGGTCTCGCGCGCGGCGTCGCGGAAAACATCGAGCAATTCCCAATGGATGCGCGGCTCGTTCACATGCCACTCGCCACCTGCGCCGTGAAATTCCGATTCGCCGCCGAAATGGTTCTCGGATTTGCGGAAGAAGGGCAGAACATCGTTCCAGCCCCACCCGGCCAATCCCGTCTGCCGCCAATGGTCGTAATCGGCCGCCTGCCCGCGCATATAGATCATCGCATTGATGGCCGAACTGCCGCCGATCACACGCCCTCGCGGATAGGCAAGGCTGCGCCCGTTCAGGCCGGGGTCGGGCTCGGTGCGAAACATCCAATCGGCTCTGGGATTGCCGATGGCGAAAAGATAACCGGCCGGGATGTGAAACCAGATCCAGTCGTCCTTGCCGCCTGCTTCGATGAGCGCCACCCGCGCGGACAGATCGGCCGAAAGCCTGTTGGCAAGCACGCAGCCGGCCGAACCCGCGCCGATAATGACGAAGTCGAATCCCGCATCCTCCTGCCGCGTCCTTGCCATTGCTTGCGAATCTCTCGCTCCTCTGGATCAGTGGTAGCTCACCTGGATTGGGTTGCACCAATGGGCTAGTTTCCCCTCCGCTGGTAGGGAGGCGGCCGGCGCCTCACCTGCGACACCGGACGGAGGGCAGCGTGAAAACATCGTCATGGATTGCGCTTGGTTTTGCCGCTTTGTTGTCCACCTCATCCGCGGCGGCGCAAACACCCAATTGGGTGACCGCCTGGGGCACCTCGCAACAGGGTCTCAGCGAGACCAAAATCAGCAACGCGAGTTTGCGCATGATTGCCCGGGTAACGCTGCCGGGCGACGCGCTGCGGATCCGGCTCGACAACACCTTCGGCAAAGGCCCGGTGACCTTCGCGCGTGTCACGCTGGGGCCGCGTGTGCGCGGACCGGCGCTGGCCGTCGGCCTGGTGAAACCCGTTACCTTCGATGGCCAAGCCAGCATCACCGTTCCGGCCGGCGGTACCGCGGAAAGCGACGCGGTGACCATGCATGTCGACGCGCAGCAGGATGTCGGCGTCAGCTTTTTCGTCAGCGGAACGGATGTACAACCGAGCCAGCACAACAACGCGCAAGTGACCTCTTACCTCACAGACAATGGCGCTGGCGACCAGACCGACTCCGCCGACGGCAAGGCCTTCACCGGCAAAACCACCGCGATGTATTGGCTCAAATCCATCGACGTGCGGGCTGCAGCTCCGGCACGCGCGATCATCGCGTTCGGCGATTCCATCACGGACGGCACCTGCACCACGCTGGATGCGCATGACCGCTGGGAAGACGTGGTGGCGAACCGGCTGGCGCTGCAAAATCCGGTCAAACTCAGCGTCGTCAACGAAGGTATTGGCGGAAACACGGTGATCAACGCGCCCGGTTACAACCCGCCCATCGGTTCGCCCACGGGTGTGGACCGGCTGGATCGCGACGTGCTTTCGCATGCCGGCATATCCCATGTCGTGCTGTTCGAAGGCACCAACGATATCGCGCGGGGCGCGACCACGGCTCAGCTCATCGCGGGCATGAAGGACATCATCGCGCGGGTGCATGCGAAGGGTCTCAAGATCATCGGGGTGACGATCCTTCCACGCAAAAACGCCTATCCGATTGCGGGAACCTTGACCCTGTTCGACGAGCAGAAGACCAAGGTCAAAAACGAGGTCAATGCCTGGATCCGGAAAGACGCCGGCTTCGATGCCGTTTTGGATTTCGACCGCGTGGTGCGCGATTCAAGCCAGCCCGACGTGATCCAGCAGGCCTATGGCTGCGGCGACGGCGTGCATCCTTCGCCCATCGGCTATTTCCAGATGGGCAAATCCGTCGATCTTGGCGTGTTCGGCGCACGATAGGTTCCCCGCCCCAGCGCGGGGAGGGCCAAGGTGGGGGATTTTCCCTTGGCCCTGATGTAATGTTCCGGCAGACGAAACTGGGAGGTCATCATGCTTGCCAAATCCACACGCAGCGCTTTGCTCGCCGCCGCAGCCACCGGCGTGCTCGCCGCGACCATGGCGGCAACCGCAGCCGACGCCCGCGTGACCCGCATCGTCATCGAAAAGAAGACCTCTCCCGCCTTCAACGGCGCCAATTTCGGCAGTGCCGGCCAATATGAGACGCTGACGGGCAAGGCCTATGGCGAGCTGGACCCCAAAGACCCGCACAATGCGATCATCACCGACATCCAGCTCGCGCCGAAGAACGCACGCGGAATGGTCGAATACCAAGCCACATTCCAGATCGTGAAACCCGTCGACATGACGAAGGCCAGCCATCTGATGTGGCACGACGTGCCCAATCGGGCGGGCCGCATCACCATCGTGCCGGCAGAGCGCAATTTTGGCGATGTGGGTCTTTCCAGCGGCTGGCAGGGCGATGCGTCCGGCACGACGGCGCCGAAGGAGACCAATGATTATGTCGTGGTGCCGGTCGCGAAGAACGCGGACGGGTCCACCATCACCGGGCCGGTCGTCGGCCGCATTATGAATGCGAAGGGGATGGCGTCGCAGACCATCTACATCCACACCAATCCGATTCCGTATAAGCCGAACTCGCTCGACACCAAGCTGACGAAGCTCACCACCCACACCGCCGAAACCATGGACGGCAAGGTCAGCGGCGAAGCGGAAATCAAATCGTCCGACTGGGCCTGGGCCAAGTGCGACGCCGACCATCCGTTCCCGGGAACGCCGGACCCGACGCAGATCTGCCTCAAGAACGGATTCGACCCGAAGCTGCTGTATCAGGTGGCGTTCACTGCGAAAGACCCGTTGGTGCTGGGCGTCGGCTTTGCTGCCTTCCGCGATGTCGGCGCCTTCTTCAAGACGGCGAAAGCCGACGACATGGGCACCGCCAATCCGCTTGCCGACAATATCACCTGGGCTATCACACGGGGCGTTTCGCAATCGGGGAATTTCGTGCGTGGTTTCCTGCATCTCGGCTTCAACCAGGATGAACAGGGCCGCCAGGTCTATGATGGCGCTTGGCCCATCATCGCAGGCCGCCGCATTGCCCTGAATTTCCGTTTCGCGATCCCCGACGGCGTCATGAAACTGTATGAGCCGGGCAGCGAAGGGACGCAGACCTGGCTGCCATCTGCCGATCCGGTGCATGGACTTCCGGCGGCAGGCATTCTCGACCGCTGCACCGCCAGCCATAGCTGCCCAAAGATCGTCGAACATTTTGGCGCTGCCGAAATGTGGGGATTGAAATTGTCGCCGTCCTTCGTCGGCACCAAGGCGGACAAGGACATCCCGCTGCCCGACAATGTGCGCCGCTATTACATTGGCAGCACGCAGCACGGCGGCGGTCCCGGCGGATTCTCCACCACGCCTGCCGCGCCGCCCGCCTGCCCCAGCAATGGCTATGGCGAAGGAAGCCTCGCCGCCAATCCCATGCCACAGCGTGAGACGGTGAACGCGATCCGGGTGCATATGCGCGACTGGGTGATGAAGAACGTCACGCCGCCGGCCAGCATCTATCCGACGATTGCCGCCGGCACGCTGGTTGAACCGACCAAAGCCGCGCTGGGCTTTCCCACCATTCCGGGCCTCCCCGCCGGCGCGCCGACCGGCTTCATGAACCCAGCGTTCGACTATGATTTCGGGCCGGATTTCAATTACCAGGATGCCAGTGGCGTGATCACCAAAATGCCGCCCACGATCAAACATGTCATCGCAATGAAAGCACCGAAGGTCGATGCCGACGGCAATGAGCTTGGCGGCGTGCCCGTCGTGCTGCGCGAAGCACCGCTTGGCACTTATCTGGGCTGGAACGTGACCGCCGAAGGCTTCCACAAAGGCCAGCTTTGCAACTACGCCGGCGGCATGATCCCGTTCGCCAAGACCAAGGCCGAGCGCATGGCCAATGAAGATCCCCGCCCGTCTTTGGAGGAGCGCTATCACGACCATGCCGGTTATGTTCAGGCGGTAAAAACGGCGGCGCAGAAGATCGTCGCCACCGGGTTCCTGCTGCAGGCCGATGCGGACCGGCTGGCTGACGAAGCCGACAAGAGCAATGTGCTGAAATGATCGGCTAGATTTCCGCCGAACTGCGGTTTGCCGAAGGACAGAGTTACGGCACTGGCACCTCGATATAGTGGAACGGTGCCGCGACGTTTTTGTACCAGTGCATCGTATCGGGGGGCATGATGAACACATCGCCTTGGCTGATCCGGCGCGACTCGCCTCCCTGCACCATTTGGCCTCCGAATTTGCTGGCCCCCCCAGCCTTGGCGGTTCCTCCCACCTCCAGAGTCGCCGCCCCGCTCACCACGATCACCACCGCCGTGTAGCCCTTGTGGCTGCATCCCTGTTGCGGGCATGGGGACTTCGCGGTTTCCCGGCTGTGCACACTGACGTCGGACGTTCCATAATTGGAGGTGCGGCTCCAGAGCGGCGCAGTGCCTCCATTTGCCAGCGCTTGGGCAAAGGATGAATCCAGCTTCGCGTGATCGAACACGGTGACGACGCCAACGCCCGAAGCCGCATTGCCCTGGGCGATACTTATTGCGGGCCACGCCGCGGCTGCCGCAATGACTGCCGCACCGGTTATTATTGTCTTTCGGATGCTCCACATCGCGATCTCCCTTTTCGCTAGGCTGGCGCAACAGTACTGGCCAAGCGATCACGCGCCAATGCGTGTCCTTGCCGATACAGTCATGAGCTTCTATGAACCACGAGCAGTGTTGAGATCACGAGCGCAAATAGCATCGGGAGGCGATCATGAACCTGCAGCCGCGGGGCTTCCTTTTCTTGCTGGCATTATCGGCCGCTGTGGCGGTGCCTGCCTTCGGTCAATTGCCGTTGCCTGCGGCGGCCAATTCGGACGTTGCTGCAGCCGTTCCTGATTTTTCCGGCATGTGGGTTCACCCATACTTTCCCGGTATCGAACCGCCGGCATCCGGGCCGGGGCCGGTCTTCAACCGGTCACGCCGCGCCAATGGCGCGGGAAACAACGGCCAATTTGTCGGCGATTACACCAATCCGATTCTGAAACCCGATGCCGCGGCAACCGTGAAAAGGATTGGGGATATCGCACTGTCAGGCACAACGTCTCCGACGCCGAGCAACCGCTGCTGGCCCTCGGGCGTGCCTTACATTTTTTTCCAGCCTGGCATGGAGATGCTGCAACGGTCGAACCAGATCGTTTTCCTCTATCTGCGCAATCATGAATTCCGCCATGTGCGCCTGAATGAGCCTCATCCGGCGCGAATTGTGCCGTCTTGGTATGGGGATTCGGTCGGGCATTACGAAGGCGACACGCTGGTGATCGATACGGTCGGGGTGAAGGCCGACAGGCCGTTTGCCATGGTGGATATGTATGGCACCCCCTTTAGCTCTGCGCTGCACATCGTGGAGCGTTATCGGATGATCGATTACGACGAGGCCCAAGCGGCGGTGGCGCGCAATCTCAAACAGAATGCCCGGGTTCCCGACACCGCCTCCGATCTCAGCTACAGGGGTAAGCGCCTGCAAGTTGTTTTCACGGTGGAGGATGAAGGCGTTTTTACGATGGCTTGGTCAGGGGCCATCACCTATGAACGGCCTGCAATGGCATGGGAAGAAAATGTCTGTGCCGAAAACCCATTCGATTTCTTCGCCGGGAAAAACGACGCCTTCGTCCCGACGGCGAACAAGGCGGATTTCTAGGAGCGGCGCCCTGCCTTTTCAGAAGTCCGGCTTGCCCGCGACCGGGACTGGATAGGTGTCGTAGCTGAAATAACGAATATTGGTTTCGGCGCAGGGCGATTCGCTCAAGCTCGTGCGATGCGTGCGGCGGAACTTCTGAATTCCCGACCATGGCAGTGTGAAAGCGCCCGGATCTTCGACGGTAAACCGCACTTCGAGAATGTTGCCATCTTCGGTAAGGCGATACCGCTCAACGATATGCAATTTGTCCGTATGCGGCGTGCGGTAATTGTCGACATAGGTCCGTTCATTCAGCCCGATGGTATCGACCACCAGCGTGTCGCCTTCGTAGTGTCCGACGGATTCCCCATACCAGGATAATTTTGGGTGCCCCGAGTGGGGCACGCCCAGATAGACATGCCTGAACTCCGGTCCGCCCGAATAGGTCATGACCACTTGCTTGGGCGTTTGAAGGAAATAAAGCGGTGTGACGAGAGCATAAACAAGGAAGGTGGGAACGCCTGCAGGCCAGCAGGATTCGCGCGCCCGGAACGGGACATGTCCGGCGAGCACGTCCTCGTTCGCTTTGCGCATCCGATCCTTGGCCCAGGGCTGCAGGATCGGGTTGGAAAGATCGGCGACCCGGTAGGTTGGCGCCTTACCGGGCGTGAAATTGGGAACGTAGGGATGGGTTGGGTCGAAGGTGACGGGTCCCGGTCCGGTTTCCGGCGGAAGATAATCGTCGCCCACGGGAATCCAGTTCGTCTCGGCGTCTGGGGCGAAGATGGGAGGCGGCGCCGTCCGCTCGGTGGCGCTTATGGAGCCGATGAGGAACGCGCAGGCGGCAAAGGCTGCGAGCGAGGCATTCCGGAAAGACGCGAATTTGGACATGGGGCTACTCTAGCCATTGCGGCACGCTGTCAGAAGTCCCTTCGGTAAGGATGTAACCACCACAGGGTGGAATTTGCCACCGCCTGTCCAGAAAATGACGATGGGGCGCGCAGCGGAATTGCACTCCAATCTTTTTTCGCCGATCCCTTTTGTTCGTTGGCTTTGCTACGCCGAGGCGGGCCGATGCGCCTTCAAAAATGAACGCACTTGCCGCACCGCAAGGGGAATCCGCTCCTTGGGTTCTTTCCAGGGATACATGCTGACTTCGGCATTCGGCGCCAACATCGCCGCCTCCATCGCCACCTTGTAAGGATGCGCCGGAATGTCATCGGGCAGAATAAGAACCGGCGTCTGGCACTGGCGGACGAAATCGCGTGTGACGGTGAACACGAAATCGGGATTTTTCTTGTACATGTTCGTCAGATAGCGCTGCACCATGTCCATGGTGAGATCGGGCCGGCTCTTCACCAGCGCCGGACCCCAGCCCATCATATTGCCGTCATAGGTCAGCGTGGGCATTTCGGGACGAAAACCGCTCGGCTGGGCGAGTACCGCAGCGACGACGCGGTCGGGCGCCCGCTTCAGCAGATTCCAAACCAGCGGGCCGCCGATGCAAAAGCCGATCACCATGAACTTGTTGATGCCCAGGTGATCCATCAAGTCGAGCTGGTCGTCGGTGTGGGAATCCCACGGCCGGTCGATTTCGAGCGGCCCCCGAGACTGACCGGCATTGGCGTTGCGCAAATCTTGCGAGATGCAACGGAAGTCGCCGGCAAATTCCTTGAACGGATCAAATGGCCCATTGTGCAGGCTGGCGAGTACCGAATTCAGCCCCCCGCCTGGAATGCACAGCAACGGGAAGCCAGTTCCGCCCTGATCTTCGTAATGGGTGCGCACCGGTCCCTTGTCGAAGAAGGAAGTCCCGGCGGGTGTTTGCGCAGCTTGCGCCGCAAACACCCCGGGTGCTGCGGCCGCCGCCGTCGCCGCAACTCCGGTCGCTATAATTGTGCGTCTGTTCGGATCCATGAGCATCCCTCCCAGGTGGCGTCCGGCACCATTATATCACGTCGAGGCCAGACCGCGCGCCTGTCGTTTTGAATTTTCACCCGGTCGATAATATGCGCGTCTCGCGGCACCATTCCTCGTGATAGAGTGCCGCCGTCTGGACCATGAAGGAGCCGCCGCCATGTTGCGCCAAGCGTTCATGAAATTGACCCTCGCATTGGCCACAGCCTTGAGCGTCTCTTCGGCCTTCGCTCAGACACCGCCCAACACGGTTCAACTGCAGCCCGCGCCCGACATCCCGGGCGTCATCAAAGGCGGCACCATGCCCGAGGTGGTGATCAAGGGGTTGACCAGTTCCGACGACCCGTTCTGGCTGCCGAATGTGGGGCTCATCTTCTCGGAGTCGCAAGCAAACCGCATCGTGCGGCTGGACGAGCATGACCAGCCCGTTACCTTCGTGGGCAATCTGCACAATCCACTCGGCATGACCTATGATGCAAAGAACGGCCGGCTGATCTCGTTGCAGGTTCAGAAAGGGTTCACCGGACCACGCGCCGTGTGGCCCGCCGGTAAAGAGATGATTGTCGCGGACAATTATGAGGGCACGCCCTTCGGCCGTCCGAACGATATTGTGGCCGATAGAAACGGCGGTTTGTATTTCACGGATATTCCGCCCGACCGCACCATCATTCCTGCCGGAGTCTATTACATTCCGCCAGGCGGCAAGCCGATCCGTGTGGCGGGGGAAGGGATCACGACCCCGAACGGCCTGCAGCTCAGCCACGACGAGAAGACGCTCTACGTGAACGACACTCAGGGAATCAACATCTATGCCTTCGACGTGCAGCCGGACGGCCGCCTCGCCAACCGCCGGGTGTTCGCCACCTATACAGGGCGCGACGTGTCTCAGCCTCCGGGGTCGCCGCCGATTTCGAGGGCCGATGGGTTGGTCACCGACGACGAAGGCCGGCTGTTCGCCCTGACGGATTCGGGCATCGAGGTCTTGAGCCCAACCGGGCAGCACCTTGGCGCCATTCCCGTTTGGTGCATCACGCGGCGCTGTCAGAATCTGGGGTTCGGCGGTCCGGACAAGCGCACGCTCTACGTAGCAGGCGGCGGCACGCTGCTTCGGATTCCGATGCTGACGCGCGGATTCATGGGGC
>DATARE010000103.1:0-4116 GCA_036264295.1 Micropepsaceae bacterium
CCGGGCTCGAGGCACTGGTACGCTGGCATCATCCGACGCGCGGATTGTTGCAACCGGACCAATTCCTGCCTGTCGCGGAACAGACCGGCATCATCGTGGCGCTCGGACATTGGGTGTTCGACAAAGCCTGCGAGCAGATGCGGGCCTGGCGCGACCAAGGCCTGGCGCTCCAGGTAATGACCGTCAATCTTTCCTTGATGCAGCTCAAGAACAGCCGCGATTTCATCAGGGATGTGACCTCCACGATTGCGAAATGGAAATTGTCGCCTCCGGATTTCGAATTCGACGTGACGGAAGCGGCAATCGCCTATCTGACGTGGACGCAGAATGATGTGCTCGCCCAGCTCCATCGTTTGGGCGCCCGCATTGCGATCGACAATTTCGGAACCGAATATTCTTCGTTCGACTATTTGCGCTCGTACAACGTCAATCATCTCAAGATCGCGCGCGCTCTCGTCGCCACCTCCGGCACAGATCCCGAACGTGCAGCCATGATCCGGGTGATGATCAATATGGCGCGCGAGTTCGGCATCGGGATCATGGCCGAAGGCGTGGAATCCGAAGAACAACGGCTGTTGTTCTTGGCCACCGGTACGGCGTCCAAGGCCCAAGGCTTCTACTACAGCGGTGCGGTCGACGCGGCGCGGGCAGAGGAGTTCTTACGGCAGAAATATATCACGCCCAGCACGCAGGAGAGCGAAGCGACTCCGAATGTGTCTGTGCTGAAGGTCCCGGACAAGGCAACGGCCCGGGCATAACGATTTGCGTTGAGCGTCGCCCGTGAATGGTAGGACCCCACATTGTTGAACCGGCCGCCGCCCGGGCAGCTCTCTTGGCCTTCCTGATGCATCGACACGATTGCCGGAGGCGTCTAAGCTCGGCTGTGGAAGACCTTGAATCCACCGGGAGCGGAAGCAAGCGATGTCGAACGACGCGGATATTCCGAACATCAAGCGCCGCAAATTCCTGAAAGGCGCGGGCCTAGCCGGTGCGGCCGCTGTCGCCGCACCTTTGAACGCGGTGGCTCAAACCCGCACGCCGCCCGCCGGCAACCCCGTTCCCCTGCCGAACAAAGCGGCCGAAACCGCCGTGCCGCCGGAATTGGAGGTGCTGACGGAAGGGAAAAGCGGCAGCGATTTCATGGTCGACTGCATCAAAAGCCTCGGCTTCGAATATATGGCGGCCAATCCCGCCTCGAGCTTCCGCGGCTTGCATGAATCGCTGGTCAATTATGGCGGCAACATCAATCCCGAATTCCTTACCTGCAGCCACGAGGAAATCTCGGTGGCAATGGGACACGGCTATTACAAGATCGAAGGCAAGCCGCTTTGCGTTTTCGCCCATGGAACGGTGGGCCTGCATCACGCGACCATGGCGCTGTATAACGCCTGGTGCGACCGCGTACCTGTCTATGTCGTAATCGGCAACATCATGGATGTGCAGTTGCGCCGTCCGGGCATCGAGTGGAACCACAGCGCCCAGGATCCCGCAGCGGTGGCGCGCGATTTTCTCAAATGGGACGACAACCCGGCCTCGCTGCAGCATTTCGCCGAAAGCGCCGTCCGCGCCTACAAAATCGCCATGACGCCACCTACCGCGCCGGTGCTGCTGGTGGCCGATGGTGCGCTGCAGGAAGACGCGATTCCGGCTGGCCTGGATTTGCGCATTCCCAAATTGCCTCGGATTTCCGCGCCGCAGGGCGAGTCCGGTGCGGTGGCTGAAACCGCTCGTTTGCTGGTGAATGCGGAGTACCCCGTGATCATCGCCGATCACTATGCCCGCTCGCCCACAAGCGCCAAGCATCTGGTCGAATTGGCCGAGGTGCTGCAGTGCCCCGTCATCGACACCAGCGCCCGGCTGAATCTTCCGACTCGCCATCCGCTGAATCAAAGCGGGCGCGCGCGCAATCACGTCTCGCAGGCCGACGTGATCCTTGGCCTGGAGATGAGCGATTATTGGGGCTCGATCAATTCCTATCGCGATCAGCTTCATCGCACGTCGAAATCGCTTCTCAAAGCGGGCGCGAAGACCATCAGACTCGGCTGCGGCGATCTTTACACAAAATCGAACTATCAGGATTTTCAGCGCTTCGCCGATGTTGATCTCGCGGTCGCGGGCGATGGCGAGGCTACCATGCCAATGCTGATAGAAGCGGTACGCAAGCTTACGGCGGATAGCGGAAAAAAAAGCAGCTTCGAGGGACGCGGCAAGAAGCACGCGCAGACCCACGCCGCGGAATTCGAACGCGCCCGGGTCGATGCCACCTATGGCTGGGATGCAAGCCCGGTTTCCACGGCGCGGCTGTGCGCCGAAGTCTGGAACCAGATCAAGGACGAGGACTGGTCGATGCCCTCGCCGACGGCGTCCCTCAGCTATTGGCCGCAACGCCTGTGGACAATGGACAAGCCCTACCATTTCATCGGCGACGGCGGCGGCATGGGCATCGGTTATTGCGCCTCCGCGTCCGTCGGCGCCGCGCTCGCCAATCGCAAGCATGGACGGTTCACCGTCGCCATCCAATGCGACGGCGATCTCTTGATGACGAACGGGGTCCTGTGGACGGCCGCCCATCACAAAATTCCGCTGATGTTCGTGATGCACAACAATCGCGGCTATCATCAGGAACTGATGCATGTGCAGCGGATGGCGAACCGCCATATGCGCGGACTCGATCGCGCTTATATCGGCACGACACTGCGCGATCCTTACATCGATTATGCCAAGATCGCCCAAGGCATGGGTGTGGCCGGCATTGGACCGATCACGGATCCGAAGGATTTGGGACCGGCACTGGCGCGGGCAAAATCCATCGTCAAGGGCGGCGAACCCGTCCTCGTCGACGTCGTCACGCAAGGGCGCTGAGGACACGATGAGAGCTGCACCTTTCTTCACCGCATTCGCATTGGCATCGTGTTTGTCCGGCGCGTCCGCCTGGGCCGCGGACGCCGTCAAGCCCGATCCGGCCAAAGGCAAGGCGCTGTATCTGGCGAATGGCTGCGCCTATTGCCATGGCACCGTGGGTCAGGGCGGCGGCGGGCGTACCGGGGGCCTGCGTATCGCACAGATGGGAATCGGATTTGAGGCCTTCCTTAACCAACTGCGCCATCCGGTAAATGAGATGCCGCCCTACACGCAGAACGCGATGAGCGATGCCGATGTGGCCAATATTCACGCCTATATCGCCAGCCTGCCGCCGCCGCCCGACGTGAAAACCATTCCCATTCTCAACAAATAGCGCAGCCCGAATTCTGGAAAAATCCTCGTCTTTGATCCAGATCAAGCGAGATAGCTGGAGCTTGGGCCATTCTGCAATTCGAAAGAATTGGGAGTGTTTGCCATGCCTCTGGAAAGCATTTTGTTCCTTGCCTTGGTGATCGCGGCGTTGGTCATATTTGCCGCAGTGCTGACATATGCCGAATGGACGACCCGCCAGGTAATGCGGGAAAGCGCCGATGCGGAAACGCGCCCGGCGGCGTCTGCGAAACCGGTTGAGACCGCGCAAACGCACATTCACGAAAAGGCCGCTTAAGTCCGAGCGACGCAACTTCAAGAAAGCAAGACTATGATCGACGCATTCTCGCAATGGCTGTCCGACACCGCGTTGAGCAGCCTGTTGGCCGACACGACGCATCTGTCGACGTGGCTGATTATTCCACTTTCCCAGTGCATTCATATCCTCTCTGTTGCCGTCATTATGATTTCGGTGTGCGTGCTCAATTTTCACATGCTGGGGATCGGCACCAGGCAGCAGACATTTGCTCAGCTCGCCGGCCAATTGATTCCCTGGACTTGGGGGGCGCTGATTGCCTTGTTCCTTACGGGCGCGCTGCAGACGATTGCAGAACCAAGCCGGGAGCTGCTCAACATCGGCTTCCGCGTCAAGATGGTGATGTTGCTCATCACGGTGGGGATCACGCTGTTCTACCAGATCACCCTCAAGAAAGACCCGAAATATTGGGATGTTTCACCGCAACGCCGCCAAACTGGGCGCATTCTGGCCACCTTCTCGCTCTTTCTCTGGGTCGGCATCGCTGCAGCCGGACGGCTGATTGCGTATCTCGACATGAGACAGGGCTGAATTTTTCCAAATTTTAGAATTGCGGGAGCTACGCATGT
>DATARE010000105.1:0-15009 GCA_036264295.1 Micropepsaceae bacterium
GATTGAACGGAATATCCGAACGCACCGCCGCATTCAATTCGTCAAGACCATCGCCGAATACAATGCGGCGGTGCGTTCGGATATTCCGTTCAATCCTAATGTGAAGGACGGCCGCCATACCGAAGGTCTCGCCGTGCCGAAATCCAATTGGGCCAACACCATCGATACACCGCCCTTCGAAGCCTATGCCGTCACCTGCGGGGTGACCTTCACCTTCGGGGGCTTGCGCATCGCCGAGGACGGGCAGGTGATGAATCTCGATTATCAACCGATCCCCGGCCTGTATGCGGCGGGTGAGTTGGTCGGCGGCATTTTCTATTTCAACTATCCGGGCGGCACGGGACTGACCTCAGGTTCGGTGTTCGGCAAAATCGCAGGCGCCGCGGCCGGCAAGGCCGCGCGAGGCTGACGCGGATGGCCCGGCTCAACGAACGTTCGGCTTGCGACATCGCACGCGGCGTTGCAGCGGGCACATTCACCGCGGAGGCCGTGGTTCGCGATTGCCTGGCGCGCATCGAAGAACGCGACAAGGACGTGAAGGCCTGGGCTTTCATCGATCCCGAACTCGCGTTGACTCAGGCGCGCGCGATCGACCGCAACGGCGCCAAGGGCGTATTGTCCGGCGTGCCGCTCGGCATCAAGGACATCATCGACACCTTCGACATGCCGACTGACATGGGCTCGCCCATCTATCGCAACAATCGCACGGCGGCGGATGCATCGTCGGTGGCGCTGGCGCGGCGCGCGGGCGCGGTGATCCTGGGCAAGACCATCACCTGCGAATTCGCCGGCTTGACGCCGAACGTGACGTGCAATCCGCGCAATCTCGATCATTCGCCGGGCGGCTCGTCCAGCGGTTCGGCGGCAGCGGTTGCGGATGCGATGTGCGCTGTCGGTTACGGTACGCAAACCGGCGGCTCGGTGTTGCGGCCCGCATCGTTCTGCGGCGCGGTGGGATATAAGCCGACCTACAATCTGATCGCCCGGGGCGGCATCAAATTCGCCGCAGAAAGCCGCGATACCATCGGGTTGATCGGCCGCAGCGTGGACGACGTGGATCTTGTCGCCAGTGTGCTGATTGCGCGGCCCCTTGCGCCGGTTCGCGACACGCCGCCGCGAATCGGCCTTTGCCGCACGCATCTGTGGGATGCGGCACTGCCCGAGTCCAAAGCGGCCATTGAAAACACTGCACGGCGTCTGGAAGCTGCGGGTGCTCGTATTCACGACGTCGCGCTGCCGGAAAGTTTCGCCGTGCTCCAGGAAGCGCGCACCATCGTCAATCCGGTCGAACGCGCCCGTTCCATGGCGCATGAGTGGAACACCAATCGCGCCCTGATCAGCCCCGGCCTGACGCGCCAGATCGAAGAAGGACTCAGCATTCCCCATGCGCGTTACATCGCCTCGCTGCAGCGGATGAAGGAATGCCGCGACGGCCTTCCCGATGTGTTCGGGGACTGCGATGTGCTGCTGGTGCCTTGCGTCACCGGTGAAGCGCCAAAGGGACTCGCATCCACCGGCGACACGCGATTCCAGGAATTCTGGACCGCGCTGCACACGCCCGCGATTACCCTGCCGACGCACAACGGTCCCAACGGACTTCCCATCGGCATCCAGTTCGTGGCTCCTCTGTACAAGGACGAAACGCTGCTTTCCGTTGCCCGTTGGGCCGCAGAGCGGCTCGCGGCTTAGGAACCGGCATGGAAATCAACAACAGTTTCGAGGTTCCGCTGCCGCCAGCCGAGGCATGGGCGGTGCTGATGGACATTCCGCGCATCGCGCCCTGCATGCCGGGTGCGGAACTCACCGGCGTCGTGGACAATGACACCTATAGCGGCAAGGTCTCGGTCAAACTCGGACCGGTGGCGCTCACCTTTGCAGGCCAGGTGAAATTCACCGACATCGACAATGCCGCGCACACCGCGCGGGTGAAAGCCCAGGGCAAGGACGCAAAGGGCCGCGGCGGCGCCAACGCCAATGTCGATTTCCATCTCGAACCATCACCCTTGGGCTCACGGGTGCTGGTCAAGACCGACCTCACGCTATCCGGCATGGTCGCGCAATATGGCCGCGCGTCGGGCATGATTCAGGATGTGGCGCAGTCCTTGATCGGGCAGTTCGCCGAGGCGTTGAAGGCACAGCTCGCGGTGGCGGCGGCTGCCGCCGAGCCACGCCCCGGTGGCGAACAATCCGAGGCCGCGCCCGTTCCGACTCCCGCACCCTCGCCGAAGGCGTTGTCCGGTTTTTCGCTGCTGTGGATGGTGCTGCGGAGTTTCTTCCGCAGCCTGTTCGGCGGCTCGAAATCTTAAGCGCCAATGGCTCCGATGGACCGCCTCGCGCTGGCCGCCCTTTACACGCTGCAGCCGGAAACCGCGCATTACGCGGCGCTGTATGCGCTGGAGTACGGGCTGGTGCGCGCCCGCGCGGAAGCCGACGATCCCATTCTGCACACACGCGTCTGGGGCCTCGATTTTGCTAACCCGATCGGCTTGGCTGCCGGTTTCGACAAGGATGCGCGCGTCATCGATGCCATGCTGGGTATGGGCTTCGGTTTTGTCGAAGCCGGCACGGTCACGCCGAAACCACAAGCGGGCAATCCCAAACCGCGTTTGTTCCGGCTGGATGAAGATGCGGCGGTCATCAACCGCCTCGGTTTCAACAGCGGCGGGTTAGAGGCTTTCGCCACACGTCTGCGCGCGCGCAATGCGCGGCGCCACGCGCCCGGTATTGTCGGGGCCAATGTCGGCAAGAACCGTGACACGGCGGATGGCGCCGCCGATTATGTCGCCGGCATCGAGGCGGTCGCCGGGCTGGCCGATTATCTCGTCTGCAACATTTCCTCCCCCAACACGCCGGGCTTGCGCGCCATGCAGGCCAAAGCCCCCATCGAGGATCTGCTGAAGCGGGTGCTGGCGGCGCGCGACCGCACGGCCCCGTCCGGGAAAAAGCCGCCGCTGCTGGCCAAGGTCGGTCCCGATCTTTCCCCCGAACAGCTCGCCGATATTGCCGAAGTGGCGCTCGCCACCGGAGTAGACGGACTGATCGTCGGCAACACCACGATCGAGCGCCCGGCCACGCTGAAAAGCCCCACAAAGGCCGAGGCTGGCGGGCTGTCCGGGGCGCCGCTGCTTCAGCCGGCGACCGAATGCCTGGCCGCGCTTTACCGCTTGACGCAAGGGCGTATTCCCCTCATCGGCTGTGGCGGCGTGGCCTCAGGCGCGGATGCCTATGCCAAAATCCGCGCCGGTGCTTCGCTGGTGCAGGTCTATTCGGCCCTGGTGTTTCACGGGCCGGGGCTGGTAGGCCGTATCAAGCGCGAGCTTGCCGCGCTGCTCATGGCCGATGGTTTCAAACATGTCGCCGATGCGGTCGGCAGCGGGCAGCGTTAGAGTAGCCCTTCAAGGAGGACGCGTTGACCACGCAGGATTTGCGAAGCTGGATCGCCAAGATGGACGCCGCAGGCGAAATCCAACGCGTCTCGGGTGCGGACCGCGAGGAAGAGATCGGCGGCATCGTCGATTTTTATCAGCGCAAAACCGGCAACCCTGCGGTGCTGTTCGACGACGTGCCGGGCTATGCACGCGGCCATCGCGTCATCGCCAACATCCTGACGTCGATTAAGCGCATCCATCTCACGCTCGGCAATCCGGCGGACGCAAGCGCCATCGATCTCGTCCATTATTGGCGGCGCTATATGAAAGAGGCGAAAGCCATCGCCCCCAAGACGGTGAAGACGGGCGCGCTGTTGGAGAATGTCGCCGAAGGCAAAAACATCGACATCTTCAAGATACCGGTGCCCAAATGGCATGAGCTGGATGGCGGTTATTACATCGGCACCGGCGACATGGTGGTGATGAAGCACCGCGATTCCGGCTGGGTGAACTATGGCGCCTATCGCGTGCAGGCCCAGGAACCGGGTGTCGCTTCCATCATGTGTTCGAAAGGAAAGCACGGCGATCTCATCATGCGGTCCTATCACGAGAAGGGCGAACCGTGCCCGGTCGCGGTGGTGTGCGGCATGCATCCGATTCTGTTCATGATCGCAGGCCTCGAAATCCCTTACGGCAAAAACGAATATGATGCGGCGGGCGGTCTTCTTGGCGAACCGGTGGAGGTGATCGCCGGCCCCCGCACGGGCCTGCCGATTCCCGCCCACGCCGAAATCGCCTTTGAAGGTTTTATCTATCCCAACGACCTCGTCACCGAAGGCCCGCTTGGCGAATGGACCGGCTATTACGCCGGCGGCCTGAAGAAGGAACCCGCCATCCGGATCGAAACCTTCATGCACCGCAACGATCCGATCCTGATGGGCGCCATTCCCGGCGTGCCCCCGGACGACGATTCCTTTTATCGTGGTACCTACCGGTCGGGGGCGGTGTGGAATCAGCTCGAAGCCGCCGGCATCCCGGAAGTGAAGGGCGTGTGGGCGCATGAGGCCGGCGGCAGCCGGCTCTGGCTGACGGTCGCGATCAAGCAGCTTTATGCCGGTCATTCCAAGCAGGCGGGGCTGATCGCCTCGCAATGCCATGCCGGGGCTTATGCCAACCGCTTCGTCGTGGTGGTCGACGACGACATCGACCCCGCCGACATGGACAAGGTGTTGTGGGCGATGTGCACGCGCTTCGATCCGCGCGAGGACCTTGAGGTCATCAAAGGCTGCTGGAGCACGGTGCTCGATCCCATGGTCTATAGCGAGAATGACCGCCGCAATGCGCGCGTGGTGATCGATGCCTGCCGCCCCTGGGCGCGGCGGGACACGTTCCCGGCCGTGGTCCGCAATTCCAAAGAATTGGATGAGAGAATTCGCGCGAAATTCGCTAAGGTCCTGCCGCGCTCGTGAAGGATTTGGGATGAAACCGCCTCCATTCAGCTATCACGACCCTGATACGGTGGACGAGGCCGTGGGCCTCTTGAGCCGCCTCGAAAACGCGAAGCTCCTGGCGGGGGGGCAATCGCTGATGCCGATGCTGAATTTCCGCTATGTGCTTCCCGATCACCTGATCGATCTCAATAAGATCGCGGCGCTGTCCTATCTGCGCGAAGACGGCGATGTGCTGGAACTGGGCGGCATGACGCGCCAGCGCGATATCGAATTTTCCGATCTGGTGAAGGCGCGCTATCCCATCATCCACGAAGCGATCCTGAATGTCGGCCATCGCCAGACGCGCAATCGCGGCACCATTGGCGGTTCGCTCTGCCATCTCGATCCATCCGCTGAGCTTGTGACCATGGCCGCCGCGCATGATGCGGTGGTGACGGTCGCAGGGCCCGGTGGCACGCGGCAGGTTCCGTTCGCGGATTTTCCCGTCGCCTTCATGACGACCGCGTTGGAGCCGAACGAAATCTTGACGAGCGTGCGTTTCCCGCGCTGGCCCGCCGGTCACGGCTATGGCTTTGTCGAATTCGCGCGCCGGCACGGGGATTTCGCCATCGCCTCCGCGGCGGTGCTGCTGGATGTCGGCGCCAATGGCAAGATCACCCGCGCTTCGATGACGCTGGGCGGCGTGTCGGTGAAGCCGGTGCGCATGCACGAGATCGAGAAGAAATTGATCGGCGAGATACCGTCCGAGGACTTGTTTCGCGAGCTGTGCGAGGAATGCCGCAAAGTGGATGCCATCGAGGATGTGCACGCGCCGGCCTCCTATCGCCAGCATCTGGCGACGGTGATGTCGCGCCGTGCCGCGGTCGCCGCCATGGGACGCGTGGGGAGAGCATGAGCGAGAAGCGCAAAATCGCCGTCACCATCAACGGCAAGACATATGAAGAAGAGGTCGAGGTCCGTTTCACGCTGGCCGATTTTCTGCGCCAGCAATTGGGGCTGACCGGTACGCATCTGGGCTGCGAACATGGCGTCTGCGGCGCCTGCACGATTCTGCTGGATGGACTCTCGGCGCGCTCCTGCCTGATGCTGGCGGTGCAGGCGGACGGGCACGAGATCTTGACGGTCGAAGGCATCGCGCCGTCGGCGGAGAAGATGCACCCCTTGCAGGAAGCGTTTCGCGACAATCACGGCCTGCAATGCGGCTTCTGCACGCCGGGCATGCTGACGACGCTGATCGAATTCCTGCGCGACAATCCCGACCCCACGGAGCAAGAGGTGCGCATCGGCATTTCCGGCAATCTCTGCCGCTGCACCGGGTATCAGGGAATCGTGGCGGCGGCGCTCGATGCCGCGCAACGGCTGAAAGCCCTCAAGGACGCTCCGTGATCGCACGGAATTTCGGCAATCGTGTCGGGCGCATCGAAGACCCGCCGCTGTTGACCGGAAAAGGGCGGTTTCTCGATGACATAAGGCTGCCGGAACTGGCGCACGCCGCGTTCGTGCGCAGCCCGCACGGCCACGCGGCGATTACCGGCATCGACACGCGCGCCGCATTGGCGGTACCCGGCGTGTTCGCGGTGTTCACGGCGGCGGATTTCGCGCCCCATTTGATAATCGACCGGCTGATCGTGGGTCTGCCGAGTCCGAGCTATCGGCAGGATGTGAACCGGCCCGTTCTGGCGAAGGACGAGGTGGTGCATGTCGGCGAGCCGGTCGCCATCGTGGTGGCACGCGACCGTTACACGGCCGAGGACGCCGCGTCCCTGGTGGAGGTGGATTATGAAATCCTTCCCAGCGTCGGAGATGCGCGTGCGGCGTTGGAAAAGAATTCGGCACCTGTCCACCGTGCCGGACCGCACAATCTGCTTGCCGAATTCGATGTCGCCTATGGCGATGTCGCGGCGGCCTTTGCGAATGCGCCCCATGTGTTCCGCGAGACGCTCTGGCAGCATCGCGGCGGCGGCCATTCGCTCGAATGCCGCGGGGCGGTGGCACGTTACGATGCGAATGAAGAGCGTCTGACGCTGTGGAGTTCGACCCAGACACCACACACCGCGATGCGGCTGCTGTGCGACATGCTGGGATTCGACGAAACGCGCGTGCGCGTCATTACGCCCGATGTCGGCGGCGGCTTCGGCCCAAAACTGATCTTCTATCCCGAAGATGTCGCCGTGCCGCTGGCGGCGATTGCGTTGGGCCGTCCGGTGAAATGGGTCGAGGACCGGCGCGAGCATTTCGTCGCCTCCACGCAGGAGCGCGATCAGTTCTGGGATATCGAAATCGCGGTGGATTCGGGGGCGCGTATTCGCGGCATTCGTGGCTCGTTGATTCACGAGCACGGCGCCTATACGGCGCGCGGCATCAATCTTCCTTATGAATCGGCGCAGACCGTGACGTTGCCCTATGAGGTGCCGGCCTATTCGCTGAACGTGAAGTTGGCGCTGACCAACAAAATGCCGGTGACGCCGGTGCGCGGAGCGGGCCAGCCGCAAGGCTGTTTTGCGATGGAGCGATTGGTCGACCGCGTGGCCCGCGAGCTGAAGCTGGATCGCGCGGAGGTTCGCCGCCGCAATCTGATCGCGGCGGAAAAAATGCCCTACAGCAAACCGCTGAAAAGCCGTGGCGGCATGGCGGTGGTGCTGGATTCCGGCGACTATCCGCGCGTGCAGGCAATGGTGCTGGAACAGATCGGCTGGGCCGGTTTCGCCGCCCGCCAGATGAGCGCCCGCCGCGAGGGCCGCTTTATCGGAATGGGGCTTGCCAATTTCGTCAAAGGCACCGGCCGTGGGCCGTTCGAGCCGGTGACGGTGCGCATCGGCGCGAGCGGCAAGATCCATGTCTATTCCGGCGCGGCCGCCATGGGCCAGAGCACCAAGACCATGCTGGCGCAGATCGTCGCCGATTCCTTCGGCGGCGCGATGGAGAATATCGTTGTTACCACCGGCGACACCGCGGGTATCGCCATGGGCATTGGCGGATTCAACAGCCGCCAGGCGGTGATGGCGGGATCATCTGCGCATCTGGCGGCGATGACATTGCGCGACAAGACACTCGCCATTGCCGCGAAGCTGATGGATGTGAGCAGCAACGCGCTCGAAATCGATGCGGGACACGTGCAAGTGAAGGGGCAGCCAAAGACTGGCATGAAACTCGGCGATGTCGCGCGCGCGGTTGCCGGTATTCCGGGACTTGCGCTTCCCGGCGGGATTGCGCCGGGGCTGGAGGCCAGCGAAGCCTTTGTGCGCGATGAAATGGCCTTCGCCAATGGTGCGGCGGCGCTGGAGGTCGAGGCCGATCCCGAAACGGGTGCGGTGCGCATCATCAAATTCGTTATTGCCCATGATTGCGGGCGCGTGATCAATCCGATGATCGTGGATGGGCAGATCGTGGGCGGCGTGGCCCATGGCATCGGCAATGCGCTGTTCGAATGGATGGGCTACGACGCACAATGTCAGCCCATCACGGCGACGCTCGCGGATTATCTTTTGATCTCATCCACGGAAACGCCGGTGATCGATGTGCTGCATATGGAATCGCCGTCGCCGCTCAATCCATTGGGCGTCAAAGGCGTGGGCGAATGCGGCGTTCTGCCGGTTGCGCCTGCGCTGGTGTCGGCTATCGAAGATGCGTTGTCGCCGTTCGGGGTGAAGATTTCGCGCACGCCGATTTTCCCGCACGAGATCGTGGCGGCTGTTCAGGCCGGCTTTAAAGGGGGCCCGCATGCCGCTGCGCTTTGACGATATCGGAAATCGCCTGAAGGCGTTCCGGCTGGGGTCGGGGCTTTCGGCGGAAGACGTGGCCAAACGCATCGGCATTTCGCGCACTGCGTTGTATCGCTTCGAAAAGGGCGAAGTGGTGAAGATCGAAACGCTGGAGAAGCTGGCCGAGCTGCTCCAGGTGTCGCTCCCGACTTTGCTCGGCGTCGGGGTGGAATATATCGCCTCGGCCGTCACCTATTTCGAGCGCATGCGCCAGATCGAAGAGGTCGCGGAGCACATCATCGTGCTGGCGGGGCCCTTGTCTTATCTGCTGGCATCCGATGCGTTCAACGCGGTGTTGGGTCAGCTTCTGAAGGAAAGCATTCCCGATTCGATCGAAGATCGCCCGCGCGCAGAAGCCGAGGTCGAGGAGATCATGGCGGTGCTGACGCAACGCAAGGAAACCTATCGCCGCCGTCAGCCGGCCGTGGTCAATCTGATCGCGGCTTCCGAAATCGCGCGCTTTTTAATCAATGGCATGGTGGGCCGGCTCGACCTGCCGCAATCGGTTCGCCGCGAACGCCGCGACCTTGCGCGTCGCGAGGTCGAACATTTCGCGCGTATCATGGAAGAGGAGCCTATCGGTGTGCAGATCGGTGTCGTGCCCGAGACGCTGCCCCACACCGGATTTCAGATTTTCCGCCAGCCTGACCGGCAATTGCTGACGCTTTCGCCATTCCGGCTGGGGGAGGAGCCGAATGTGCGCGTGGGCGTCGCCATGATCACTTCGGCGCCGGAAGCGCTGAGCCTGCATCATAGAGCCGCGGAAGGGATGTGGCAGCGGGCGCTGAAAGGCGCGGCGGCGGCCTCTTATTTGCGCGAACTCATTGCACGTCACCGCGATTGAGCATGCGTGACCACCAAAGGCAGTCTCACGTTTTCGAGCCTTTTGCTAAGGGCAGGTTGCGAAAATCGGAATCCAGCCCTTAACTGTCATTCCCGCGTATGCGGGAATCCAGGGTATATCCATATTCTGGATGCCCGCCTGCGCGGGCATGACATTGTTGGTGACTTCGCCTCTCTTGAGGGAGGGTGAAAGGAACGGATTCATGCAAGTCGATGTCGACAGGCTGATTGACGAGCGTCCGATATCGGCTCTGCAAATCCGCGTCTTCATTCTGTGCGCGCTGGTTGCGGTGCTGGATGCGGTGGATAGCGTCGCCATCGGCTTTGCGGGCCCCTTGATCGCGCAACAGCTCAAAATGTCTCCGGCGGCATTTTCCCCGGTCTATTCGGCGGGGCTGTTCGGGGCCACCATCGGGGCGATTGCGGCGGGTCCGGTCTCCGACCGGTTGGGACGCAAGCCCACCCTCGTCTGCACGGTGCTGTTGTTTGCCGTGTTCACCTGCCTGACGCCGTTCGCGGCGTCGTTCCCCCTTCTCGTTTTCTTCCGTCTGGTTGCCGGTCTCGGGCTTGGCGGGGCCACACCCTGCTTCATCACCATGGCCGCCGAATTCGCGCCCGTGAAAAACCGCGCCATGCTGGTCAGCCTGCTCTGGGCCGGTTACCCGCTGGGCAATTCCGTGGGAGGGTTCATCGCGGCTTACCTGATCCCCAACGTCTCGGCGGTGTTTTACGCGGGCGGCGTGCCGAGCCTGATCATCGGTCTGCTGCTCTTTCTCTTCATGCCGGAATCCTTGCGCTGGCTGGCCACGAACGGCGCGGCGGAGAAGGCCAAAGCCATTGCCTGGCGCCTGGATTCGAAACTGGCCGGTGCGCCGCTCGCTTTCGTTACCAAACCAAAGCCGCCGCAAACGAAAATTCCACTGGCCGATCTTTTCAGCGGCGGACGGGCGGCCGGATCCGTGCTTTTGGGGTTTGCGCTGTTCTTCGGTTTCTGGACCACGACCGTGATCGTGCTGCAGACGCCCACTTTGCTGCGCCTGGGCGCGGACATCCCGCTTCAGGTGTCGGCCAACCTCGTCGCCAGCTATAGCCTTATCGCCACCATTGGCATGGCCATTGCGGGAATCGTCATGCAACGGTTCGGGGTCATTCGGGGATTGGCCATTCCCTTTATCGGCGGCGCTCTGCTGGTCGCCGCGCTCGGTTCTGCGGTGGAATCCTCTCTGATGCTGGGCCGGGGCGTCATGTTCATGCTCGGATTGACCGTGTCCCTGGGCTCCTCCGGGGTGATTGCACTGGCGGCGGCCTACTACCCCACAATGATGCGTTCGGCAGGCACGGGCTGGGTGATGGCCATGGGGCGCTTTGGCCAGGTGTGCGCGCCGCTGGTGATCGGGCTGATGCTGGCCCTCACCTGGGCGCCCTTGCGCGTGTTGTCGCTGATGTCGGCGGCGCCGTTGCTCGCCGGGGTTTGCCTGCTGCTGGCCGCAGGCTTCATGCCGGGCCGCAGCGCCAGCCCCGCCACGGCGCGGGTCGAGGCCGAGGAAACGGCCTGAGTAGCCATACACAGCGATGCACGTGTAATATCGCTTATCCGTATAAGTCTCAGGAAAGAGCCGTCCTATGGCGACAACCAGAACGCTGCGCGTCAACGGGAAATCCGTGACGGCAACCGTCGATGATCCGGCCACGCCGCTGCTGTATGTCTTGCGTAACGATGCCGGGCTGCACGGACCGCGCTTCGGCTGCGGGCTGGGCCAATGCGGCGCCTGCACGGTGCATGTGAACGGCGAACCGGTGCGCTCCTGCATGCGGCCGCTGTCGTCTCTCGGCGCGCGCGACGAGATCGTGACGCTGGAAGGTTTGGGCACGCCCGAGAAACCGCACAAACTGCAGACAGCCTTCATCGAGGAACAGGCGGTGCAATGCGGCTATTGCATCAACGGCATGATCATGCAGGCGGCGAGCTTTCTTAAGAAGAACCCCAAGCCCAGCGTGCCCGAGATCAAGGCCGCGCTGCAGAACAATCTCTGCCGCTGCGGCACGCATATGCGGATTGTGCGCGCCATCAAACGCGCCTCGCAAGCGTAAGGGAGGAAGCCATGAACGCAATTCTCCCCGAGACTTTCGCCCAGGCGTTTGGCCGGCGCGATTTCCTCAAAGGCGCAGGCGCGCTTGTTATCGGCTTCAGCATCGCGGGCGGTCTGCGCAGCGGCGCGGCGGCGATGGAAATCGGTCCCTATGGCCCCCGGGAAGATCAAATCGATTCCTGGCTCGCCATCGGCGAAGACGGCCACGCGACGTTGTTCTCCGGCTGCTGCGAGCTTGGCACCGGCAGCTCCACCGGCCTCTTGCAGATCCTGGCCGAGGAATTGGACGTGCCTTTCGAGCGCGTGCGTCTTGTCGGTCCCGATACCAACCGCACGCCCGATCAGTTCGTGTCCTCGGGCAGCCGCACCATCGCGGCCCATTCGCGCCCCATCCGGCAGGCGGCGGCGGAAGCCCGCGCCGCTTTGGTGCAGATGGCGGCGAAACGTCTGGATGTGCCGGGCGATCAATTGGTCACGTCGGACGGTGTGGTGAGCGTGCGCGGGAATGCGGCGAAAAAGATCGCCTATGCCGAGCTCGTCGGCGGCAAGCAGTTCAATGTTCAGATCACCGGCAAGGTGAAACCGAAAGCGCCCAGCGAATACAAGATCGTCGGCAAATCGCTGCCGCGCTGGGACATTCCGGGAAAGGTTTTCGCCAGCTTCACCTATATGCAGGACGTGAAAGTGGACGGCATGCTGCACGGCCGGGTGGTACGGCCGCCGGCGCATGGTGCCTCCGTCATCGCCATTGACGAAAGCTCGGTCGCGAAGATTCCCGGATTGGTCAAAGTGGTGCGCGCCGGCGATCTCGTCGGTGTCGTCTGCAAGCGCGAGGAACAGGCCATCGCGGCAGCGAGTGCGCTGAAAGTCACCTGGTCCGATTGGGCGGGCCTTCCCGACATGAAGGATTTGCACAGCACGCTGCGCAGCCTGCCGGAATTTCCGTCCGGCTATCCCAAGGATGCACCTGGCGGGGTTCTCGCCAGCAAGGGCGATGTCGCGGCCGGCCTCGGCAAGGCGGCAAAAACGATCAAGGCAACCTATCTGTCGCCGTTCAACCATCATGGCTCCATCGGGCCGTCCTGCGCGGTGGCCGATGTGCGCGCCGATGGCGTGACATTGTGGTGCGGCACGCAAACGCCCTATGGCACGCGCGAGGCGGTGGCGAAATTCCTCGGTGTGCCCAATGAAGGCGTGCGGCTGATCTATACGGAAGCATCCGGCTGCTATGGCCAGAACGGCGCCGACGACGTGACCATCGATGCCATCGTGCTGTCGCGCGCCGTGGGCAAGCCGGTGCGCGTGCAATGGTCCCGCGCCGATGAGAATGGCTGGGAAGCCTACAAAGCCGCGCGCATCAGCGAATGCCAAGGCGGTTTGGATGCCGAGGGCAAGATCGTCGCCTGGGATGCGCGCACCTTCGGGCTGTCGGGCTATTCGCGGCCCGAATATCACGAGCCCAAGCATGGCGGCGAACCGGGAAGCCTCGTCACCGCGCAATTGGCGGGCTGGACAAAGCCCGGTCTCGAAGAAGGCTTCTCCGGGGCGGCGGGAAATTTCGAGCCGGTCTACGAGGATCTGCCCAATTCGCGCGTGGTGTTCACTTATCTGGGGCCGACCTCGCATCGCCAGGGCCCGCTGCGGATGCGCGTCGGCTCGATGCGCGGCGTGGGCTCGCCGGATAATATTTTCGTCGCCGAATGTTTCATGGACGAGCTGGCGGCGGCGGCGGGCATGGACCCCATCCAGTTCCGTCTGAAGCATTCGCCGCGTCCGCGCGGCATCGCGGTGCTGAAGGCTGCGGCCGAGAAAGCGAAATGGGAAACGCGTCCCTCTCACTGCAAACCGTCAACGGGTGACATCGCCTATGGGCGCGGCATCGCCATGCTGGGCTCCGACAAGGACACCAATGTGGCGGGCATTTTCGAAGTGGCGGTGAACCGCAAGACCGGAGTCGTTCGGGTGCAGCGCGTGACCATCGCGCAGGATTGCGGGCTGGTGGTCAATCCGGGCGCGGTGCGCAACCAGATCGAGGGCGGCGTGATCCAAAGCATCAGCCGCGCGCTGAAAGAGGAAGTCACCTTCGACCGCTCGCGCGTGACGAGCCTGGATTGGGCGTCCTATCCCATCATCACCTTCAACGAGATTCCGGACGAGATCGATATCGTGCTGCTGGATCGGCCCGATTTGCCGCCGATGCGGGTCGGCGAGCCAGCCAGCGAATCGGTTTGGCCCGGTGTCGCGAATGCGGTTTATGACGCGATTGGCGTACGGCTGCGGCAGCTTCCGTTGACGCCGGCGCGCGTGCTTGCGGGACTTGCGGGCAGCGCCTGAAAAAAGCCCTCACGACTGCGCCGTGAGGGCTTTTCGCTTCAATGGATGGGTTGGAATTGCCCATCCCGCGGATTGCCGGAACCGCTTGGATTTGCGCGACTCTGATCTTCATCGACCTGCAAATCGGGTTGGCCGCTGAGCGGCGCGGTGTTCGCCGTACCGCCCCCCGTCTGATCCGATGCCGTTTGGCTCTGTTGCTGCTCCATGTTCGGGATTTCGCCCAGCACGGATGTCAGTTCCTCTTTGGCGAGCTTGGCCGTTTCGTCTACGACATGCTGGCCAACGGCCTTGGCGGTCTGCATCTGCTCGGATGCCAGGCGTTGGGCCTTGTCTTTGACCTGATCGGCGGTCTCGCCCATCAGCCGGTCCTCGGCTTGGGACTTGGGAATCGCTGCACCGAGTGTGGCGCCGATTGCCAGACCCAAACCCGCGAGCACAAGTGGCTGGTCCTTGCAGAAATCGAACAGACCGCGTGTTGCCGCCACGGTGATTTGCTCCACGGCGACGGCGGTATCGGTGAGGTTGCCGGCGGCGGCTTTCATCGAGGATGTGGTTCGGCTGGCCATTTCAGCAACTGCCTCATAAGCGCCAGCGGTTTTGTCCGTCACCGAAGAAGCCGCGCCGCTCACGGTATTTGCCGCCCCTTGCAGGGATTGCATGGTGCCTTGCGCGGCTGCAGCGGCCGAACTGCCAAAGGCATTGGCTTTCTGGCTTGCGGAATCGGCTGCGCTGGACATGCCGCCACTCGCCGATGTGCCGGTGTTTTCCCGGGCCCTGCCGTTGCCCGATTTGTTGCCCATCATCATCCACGCCAAGCCGGCCCCGATCAGCGCTGCCGGTACTGGATTTTCGCTGATCTGATGGCCCATCCCGCGTAGAAGATCGCCGCCCCCGTCCTTTGCGTAATCCAGCACTTCGTCCAACACCCGCCCGGGGGTCATGCCGCGAAGTTCTTCCAACGTGTTCGCCAAGCGAGCACGTGTTTGCTCAGTTTCCAATTCAAGCTGCTCTGTTGAGGTCATGGCTGCCACTCGTTTCCTGCTTCACCACTTGGGCGTCGCGTTGCAATTGATGGATGGTTTTTTCGGGCACCAGGGACTCGCCCTGAACGCGGTTCACGCCTGCAATCAGCAACAGAATGCCGATGACCAGCGTGATGCCG
>DATARE010000146.1:0-2119 GCA_036264295.1 Micropepsaceae bacterium
TGGCGGATGCGGCGCTGGCGCGATTGGAAGTCGACAAGCGCGGGCTCGATGGTTTCGACCGGCGTTACCTCGCTCTGATCGCGGAAGGCTTCAATGGCGGCCCTGTCGGCATCGAAACATTGGCCGCAGCACTTGGCGAACCGCGCGATGCTATCGAGGAAATTGTCGAGCCCTATCTGATCCAGCAGGACCTGGTGCAGCGCACGCCGCGCGGACGCATGCTGACGGGACAGGCATTCGTGCATCTGGGCCTACCGGGACCGAATTTGCCGCCGGGTCAGCCGCAATTGTTCGGCGACGACGAATGAGCATCGCGATTCGCGATGCCACGCCCGACGACGCCGAAATGGTCTGCCGCATCTACAATCCGCACATTCTCAACACGATAGTGACTTTCGAAGAACTGCCGGTGACGGCCGCGGATATAAGCACCCGCATCGCCGCGGTGACGGCGAAATTCCCCTGGCTGGTTGCGGTACAGGACGGCACTGTCGCAGGCTATGCCTATGCCGCCGCATTTCATGAGCGGATCGGATACCGGCACACAGTTGTAACCACCGTTTATGTCGACGAAAGCGCCCACGGCAAAGGCATCGGAACTGCGCTTTATCGCGATTTGCTGGACCGGTTGCGGGCGCAATCCATCCATGCCGCCATCGGGATCATCGCGCTGCCGAATCCGGCGAGCATTGCCCTGCATGAAAAATGCGGGTTCCGCAAAGCGGCCCATTTCGATCAGGTCGGTTTCAAATTCGGCCGCTGGATCGATGTCGGCTATTGGCAGATCGTGTTATAGGCGCGAGCTATGACGGCAGATGTCATTCAGGAACCGGGCGCCGGCTGGATCCAGGGACAGACCCATCTATTCCCGGTGCGGGTTTATTACGAGGACACGGATTTTTCCGGGGTGGTCTACCACGCCAATTATCTGCGTTTTATGGAGCGCGGCCGGTCCGAGTTCCTGCGTCTGGCTGGGGCGGGACATCGTGGCATGCTGGACAGCCAGGAACCGCTCGTCTGGGCGGTCCGCCGCATGAATGTCGATTTCCGCAAGCCCGCCCGCATGGAAGAGGCCTTGGTGATACGCACAACAGTCCTTGAATTGGCGGGCGCGCGCATGCGGCTCGATCAGGCCGTGTTGCGCGACTCGGTGGTCCTCGTGACCGCTGAAGTGGAGGTCTGCATGATCACGCTCAACGGCAAACCGCGGCGCCTGCCCGATTCCACACGGAAAAAGTTGGAAATTTTCCTGCAAAACTAGATAATGCCCGCATCTCAACGGAGGAACTCATGCGCAGATTTGCCTTTGCCCCAGCCTTGCTTCTTTGCCTCGCCGCGACGCCGGTTCTGGCGCTGTCCGACAAGCCTTACATAACCGCCGCCGATGTCGATTTTTCCATGATGCTGCCGCCCCCGCCGAAGGAAGATTCGCCAGCCGGAAAGCGCGATTTGCAGACCATTTTGGATCTGCAAAAGAATATGACACCGCAACTCGATGCGGCGATCCATAAGGATTTGGACCAAAGTGTCTACACGGTGGCCGGTCCGGTGTTGGGACCGAAGTTCACCAAGGAGAATTTTCCCCTGGCTGGCGAATTCTTCGCCAAGGTGGTGAAGGACGCCGGTGTGGGTGTTGGCCCGATCAAGCAGAAATATAAGAAGCTGCGCTCGTTCCAATACAGCAAAGAGGTCAAGACCCCCGACGATATCGCGAAAGCCGCGGGCGGTCCTACCTATCCGAGCGGCCACAGCACGACGGCGGCGGAAGTGGCTCTTCTTATGGGCATGATGGTGCCGGAGAAGCGCGAGGCGCTTTATGATCGCAGCGATGAATATGCCACGCACCGCATCACCAGCGGCGCGGCCTATCCTTCGGACCGCATGGGCGGCTACATCACTGCCTCGCTTGCCATCAATCAGATGATGAAGAATCCGGAGTTCCGCGCCGACTATGAAGCGGTCAAAGCGGAAGTCCGCAAAGGACTCGGCTTGAGCTGAACGTCCTCTGCTCATCTGCCTTTCACCGGCATTGCACCCAATTCAGGATGCAATGCCGGTGCGTTGTCCGTCCGAATCAGGCAGAATCGCGTCCCGCCACGGTGGCGCCCATGAAGCACAA
>DATARE010000160.1:0-2913 GCA_036264295.1 Micropepsaceae bacterium
TGGCATAGGCCGGTTTATGACCGGCGCTGACAATTCCACCCACCGCACCTTCGTGACCGATGCTGGCCGCTTCCACTTCGCGCCCGTCTGAGGAAATCACAAGCAGCGAAGTCATGGTGCCCCGGCATGGGAAATGCGTGATCTCCACATCCTGGCCGGGCTCGAACAGGATTTGACCCCGTTGCAGCAGGCGGGGAATCAGATGAGGCCGGATATGCTCCCGATCGGAGGGCTGAATTGCGCTAAGCAGGCGGCTTTCACACAAACGGTCTTGTGGCCCCAAAAGGGCTCCGGTGTTTTTTCCATTCGGTAGCGTGGACATTGCGGTCCCCTTGCGTCGCACCGGCAAAGCGCCAGCTTGGCTTGTTACTAAACACATGCGTGGCAGGAGAGTTGCGCAGCGTCTTTGGAATCGTTGGGGCGCACGGCCGCGCGCAAAGCGGCATGGCTTTCGTACTGCCCCAATGGCGTCCTTATCTTGTGCGGTAAATCGTTGAGCGACGTCTTCCTTACCGTAACCACGGGGAGGAAGTGCGATTATCACGCCCGCGCGAGTCCGCGATGAATTGCCATTGTTTCAACGGCTTGGGCTGAGTAGACATAAATATTGTTTTATGGTTTTATGGCAATTATGAAAACGACCTTTGAAATCCCCGATCAACTCTACCGGCGCGCTAAGGCCGAAGCGGCACTGCAAGGGAGAAAGTTGAAAGATCTGGTCGAGGAGGGCTTGCGCCTGGTGCTCGAGACGCCCAAACGCGCACAGCGCGATCGCTCGCTGGCCGCCCTCATGCGGCCGGCGCGCGGAGCCATCGATTCGGGTATTTCCGACCTCGCCTCCAATCCGGAACATCTGGCCGGGTTCGGCGACAATGCACGCCGCGATCGTTGATACCGGCCCGCTGGTCGCGTTTTTCGACGGGGGGGAACGGAATCATCGCTGGGCGGTAGCGCGAATCGAAGAACTGGATGCACCACTTCTGGTCTGCGAACCGGTCCTGGCCGAAACCATGTATCTGCTGTCGCGCTTTCCCCGCGCGCAGGATCACCTTTTCGGACTTCTCGAAAACGGAGCTTTGAAACTCTCTTTTTCCATCGGCGAGCATGTGGCGGCATTGCGAGCCATGCGGACCAAATATTGCGATCTGCCAATGTCGCTAGCGGATGCCTGCGTGGTGCGAATGGCGGAGATCCACGAACGCCATGCGGTGCTGACGCTGGACGCTGATTTTGCGGTCTATCGCAAAAATGGTCGCGCCCCGCTTCTGCTAATCATGCCCCCATAAGATCGCCGCGCAATTTCATGCCGCAGCTTGGCTAGGGGTGCTCCGTTCGCTGCGCGAGCACCTCCCCCGTGACAACGGGGAAGGATTATTCTTCATCCGGCGGACCAGACGGGGGGAGCTGCACTCAAGCGGCGCACAAGCTCCTGACGCTCCGCCTCCAGTTGAGCCGGCAGCCGGTCGCCGAAGCTTTGAAAATGCTCCGCCTGTTCCTCGGCCTCTTCCAATCCTTCGGCGCGGTCGATGTCCGTGATGCGGCAGAATTTGTGCTGCGAGAAATCAAGTCCCTTCCAATGCAAATCCTGGTAGCGGGGCTGATAGCCGAACGGCCCTTCCGGGGCATCTTTCGCGCGGCCATTGACCCGGTCCACGATCCATTTCAGCACGCGCATATTGTCGCCGAAACCCGGCCAGACAAATTTGCCATTGTCGTCCTTGCGGAACCAGTTGACGCGATAGATGCGCGGCAGCTTGGTGACCTTGCTCTTGATACCGAGCCAGTGCTTCCAATAATCGCCCATGTTGTAGCCGCAGAAGGGCAGCATGGCGAAAGGATCGCGCCGGATGGCAGCCTGGTTTTCCGCAGCCGCGGTCGCTTCCGATCCCATGACCGATGCCCAATACACACCGGCTTCCCAGTTGCGCGCCTCATAGACCAGCGGGAAGGTCTTCGACAGACGGCCGCCGAAAATGAAGGCCGAAATCGGCACGCCTTCCGGATCGTCGCCCTTTGGATCGAAGCTCGGGCATTGGCGCGCCGAAACCGTAAAGCGCGAATTAGGATGCGCCGCCTTGCGTCCGGATTCGGGCGTCCAATCCTGGCCGCGCCAATCGATCAGATGCGCCGGCGGCTCGTCGGTCAGGCCTTCCCACCACACATCGCCATCGTCGGTCAGCGCGACATTGGTGAAGATCACATCGCGGTGCAGCATCTTCACCGCGTTGGGGTTCGACTTCATGCCGGTACCGGGCGCCACGCCGAAGAATCCGGCCTCCGGATTGATCGCACGGAACGTGCCGTCGGGCCGCGGTTTGATCCAGGCAATGTCGTCCCCGATGGTGGTGACCTTCCAGCCACCAAAATCATCGGGCGGCACCAGCATGGAGAAATTGGTCTTGCCGCAGGCCGAGGGGAATGCCGCGGCGACATAGGTCTTTTCGCCTTCAGGGCTTTCGACGCCCAGAATGAGCATATGTTCGGCGAGCCAACCCTGGTCGCGGCCCATCAGCGAAGCGATGCGAAGCGAGAAACATTTCTTTCCCAGCAGGGCATTGCCGCCATAGCCCGACCCGAAGGAATGGATCGAATAATCGTCCGGGAAATGGACGATATATTTGTGTTCGGCATTGCAGGGCCAGGCAACGTCTTTTTGCCCGGGCGCCAAAGGCGCGCCGACCGAATGCAGGCAATGAATGAAATCGCCGTCGCCGAGGATATCCAGCGCCTTCTGTCCCATCCGGGTCATGATGCGCATGCTGACGGCGACATAGGGCGAATCGGTGAGCTGCACGCCGATATGGGAAATCGGTGACCCGATCGGGCCCATGCTGAAGGGGATGACATACATCGTGCGTCCGCGCATCGCGCCCGTGAACAATTTGTCCAGCGTCGCGCGCATCAGTTTGGGGT
>DATARE010000575.1:0-2469 GCA_036264295.1 Micropepsaceae bacterium
CTTCCTCGAGCGCCTGTCTCGGTTTTGTCATTTCCACTTGTTCAAAGCCGTCCGTCACCAGGATGGCCACCTTCTTTCCTTCCAATTTCCGTGCCATAAAATCCTCCCTTTAAATTGCGTTTTGATTGTCAACGAGGGCACCAACGAGGTGCCTCTCTATATAGTACTACGCAGTGAAGTGCCCCCGCTGGACGTGTTGGATTTTTTCGTTGCGACGCTTGCCGACCCGTAGCCTTGGCGAAGGCTGGTGCCGGATTCGTGGAAAAGAAAAGGAGCGGCACATGAACCAGTGCCGCTCCGAAGGGGCAAACAGCCGCGTATAATCCCTCGCTCCAAGAGTAAATACGGTCTTTGCAGAAGGAAGTTCGCGTTTTTGTTCAGAAAAATGCGGGCAACCTGTGGCGGCTGGTTCGGGTCGGCGGGCGTTGTCCTCGGCTGCGTTTAAATGGAATTTTCACCACAGAGGACACAGAGACCACGGAGGTAAAGTTGCCTTAATCAGGAATGGAGCGGTCGGGGCCGGGTACAGCCGCGAGGTAGCGGTCGAGCAGCAGCGGGATGCAGCCGAGATACATCTCAGGAAGCAGCGTGGCGCTGCACCCATTATGCTTCTGATTCCTGCTTTGAAACTCGCTCACTGCCCGCTTTCGCTCGCTGCTTCCCTCGCAGCTTTACCTTCTATGTCGGTCGCCCCGCTCACTCCATTCCTAACTGGGGCGCTCCTGGGTTCCTGGTTTCCAGATTCGTTTTGGCGTACGCGGTTCCCGTGACTACACTTCTCAGCCGTTGAAGCCGCCGATGTGGCGAAATGGCAGACGCAACGGACTTAAAATCCGTTGGGCTGAACAGGCCCGTGTGGGTTCGAGTCCCGCCATCGGCAACTCTTGAAAAGCTGAAACACTGAAAAGCCGAAACCTGAAATAGTCACGAATGCCAACTGAGCGCCCGCTTTTCATCCCAGTGCTTCTCGGCACCGCGCGACAGGGCCGGGAAAGCGAAAACGCCGCACGGTTCGTCTTTGAGCAAATAACCAAGCGCGCCGGCGTGGAATCGGAATTCATCGACGTGCGCACGCTGCCGATGAAGCTCGACGACGCCGGTGAGCAGATGAAGGACCCGAAGTTTTCGGCGACGATCGAGCGCTGTGACGGTCTCATCATCGTGACGCCCGAGTACAATCACAGTTTTCCAGGTCTGCTGAAGCACGCGCTCGACATGAATTTGAAGGAATACGTCCACAAAGCGGTCGGGATTTGCGGCGTCTCAGCCGGCGTTCTCGGCGGTGCGCGCGTGATCGAAACGTTGCTCCCCGTAATGCGCGAGCTCGGGCTGGTGACGATTTTCGAAGACGTTAACTTTGGCCGAATCGGAACGCTCTTCGACGAGCGCGGGAAGTTGCTCGACGAAAACTTCATCCGGCGGGTCGACATGTTCCTGAACGAATTAATCTGGATGTCGCGCGTGCTCCGCCACGGCCGTGAAAGCATTGCCCCCGTTTGATTTCCGGCGATCGGGAGTCATTAGCCAGGGCGAGATAGGTCGGGACGCCGTGTTTACAGACCTCGTTCCGATGGTAGGTTTTCCGGCGCGGCCGTGTTTTGAACGCGCAGGCAGCGGCGGCGGTCACTACACCGCCGCTACAGAAGCCAAATCAATGGAGCAAAATCCACCGCCACCACCAACTTTCCCGTCGCCGGAAGAGCTGAAGACGAAGATTACCGAGTTCATGAAACAGAACTTCGGAGATCGTGTCTCGGTCGCGGCATTCCCTGCGCCCGAGCCGGCTGAAACCGAGCCGGAGGAGAAACCGGAGAAGATCGACAATCAGGAGTTCGAGTTCAATTTTTTGCCGCGCGATATCAAAGCGCACCTGGACCGGTTCGTGATCAAACAGGACGAAGCGAAGAAGGTGCTGGCGATCGCGGTTTGCGATCATTACAACCACGCCAAATATCTGCGCCAGCTCGAGAAGGAAAATCCGCAGCGGGCCGAGCAAACCGAATACGCCAAACAAAATGTGATTCTGGTCGGGCCGACCGGCGTCGGAAAAACTTATTTGATCAAGCACATCGCCGATTTGATCAAAGTGCCGTTCGTGAAAGCGGACGCGACCAAGTTCAGCGAGACCGGTTACGTCGGCGGTGACGTTGAAGATCTGGTGCGCGAATTGGTGCACAAGGCCAACGGCGATATCAACCTTGCGCAGTTCGGCATCATTTACATCGACGAGGTGGACAAGATCGCGTCCGCCGGAAACTTAATCGGTCGCGATGTGAGTGGTCGCGGCGTCCAGACGACATTGTTGAAGTTGATGGAAGAAACGGAAGTGCCGGTGCGGAGCATGAACGATCTGCAGGCGCAATTGCAGGCGGCGTTCGAATTTCAACGTAAAGGCAAAGCGAAACGCGAAACGATCAACACCCGCCACATTCTGTTCGTGGTAAGCGGAGCGTTTGAAAAATTGAAGGA
>DATARE010000315.1:0-8267 GCA_036264295.1 Micropepsaceae bacterium
GGCCGGTGCTAACACCGGCCTCCCGCTTCTGATATGTGGGACGCGTTCTCGAGCCCTTCATGGTCGATCTTGCTTTGAGCCAAGACTTATCTGTCCCGCAGAAATCCGCCAAACTGCGCAGATTCCATGCGAATGACCGCCTATTTCGTCAGCTCGCTTTGTCTTGTGCGCTGATCATTCTGGTGATGTTCGCCGGCATCCTCTGGTCGCTGTTTGTGGGCGCTTGGCCGGCGATCAAGGCGTTCGGTTTGCCCTTTCTGTGGACGCAAGCCTGGAACCCCGTTACCGAAAAATTTGGCGCATTGGCGCCGATTTATGGCACGCTGATCACATCGGTCATCGCGATGCTGATCTCGGTTCCGGTCGGAATTGGGATTGCAATCTTCCTGACGGAACTTTGTCCCCGCTCCCTGCGGCGGCCAATCGGTATCGCGGTAGAGCTGCTCGCAGGCATTCCCAGTATCATCTACGGCATATGGGGCCTGTTCGTGCTCGCGCCGATCCTGCAGCAATACGTGATGCCAGGGTTGATCGCGTTGTTTGCCGATGTGCCCGGGCTTTCGAGCCTTTTTGCGGGACCTCCTTATGGCATCGGCATTTTCACCGCCGGTCTCATTCTTGGCATCATGACGCTGCCTTTCATCAGCGCCATCACGCGCGACGTGTTCGAGACGGTGCCGCCCGTGCTCAAGGAAGCCGCCTATGGGCTCGGCGCGACCACCTGGGAAGTGCTGTGGAGCGTCGTGCTGCCCTATGCCCGCAGCGGCGTGGTCGGCGGGGTGATGCTCGCCCTGGGACGCGCGCTCGGCGAGACCATGGCGGTGACGTTCGTGATCGGCAACGCCCACCGCATCGCAACCTCGCTGCTCGCGCCCGGTACCACCATTTCGGCGGCCATCGCCAACGAGTTCACGGAAGCGGTTGGCGATCTGTATACGCCCGCTCTGATCGAACTCGGACTCATCCTTTTCTTTGTCACGGCGAGCGTACTGGCGATCGCGCAATTCATGCTGTACCGGCTCGAACTGCGCGCGGGAGGCTGCTCGTGAAGGCCAACCGCTATCTTCGCCGCCGCTTCCGGAACCAGGTTTTCCTCAGTCTCTCGGTCCTGGCCACGACATTCGGCCTCGGCTGGCTGATGGTGATTTTGGGCACGCTGATCTACGAGGGTTTTTCCGGCATCGATGCCGCCATCTTCACCCAATCCACGCCACCGCCCGGAGCCATGGGTGGCTTGCTCAACGCCATATATGGCAGCGTGCTGATGAGCGTCTTTGCAGTGGCCGTCGGGACTCCGCTCGGAATTTTCGCCGGGACCTATCTCGCCGAATATGGCCGGCACACGCGTTTTGCGCTGGCGGTGCGTTTCGTCAACGACATCCTTCTTTCCGCGCCGTCCATTGTGCTCGGACTTTTCATCTATGACGCAATGGTGCTTTCAATGGGCCATTTTTCGGCTTGGGCCGGTGGCGTGGCGCTCGCCACCATCGTTATCCCGGTCGTGGTGCGCACCACGGAAAACATGCTTCTGCTCATTCCCAATACGATGCGCGAAGCCGCCGCCGCGCTGGGGGCGCCGCGTTCCCATATCATCAAACGTGTGACCTGGCGTGCGGCACGGGCGGGCATCACTACCGGCGTGCTGCTGGCGGTTGCGCGCATTTCGGGAGAGACCGCGCCGCTCCTCTTCACCGCGCTCAACAACCAGTTCTGGAGCGTCAATCCCAATGCGCCCATGGCCAGCCTGCCTGTCGCCATTTTCCAGATGGCCATGAGCCCTTATGCCGATTGGCATCGGCTTGCATGGTCAGGCGCATTGCTGATCACGTTGACGGTATTGATCCTGTCCATCCTCGCGCGCGTGCTGGAAGCACGGACGGAGCACAAATGACCATGGCAGAAAATGGCGCCGTCAAAGTCTCGGTCAAGAATTTGTCTTTCTATTACGGCGGCACGAAGGCGCTGAAGAACATTTCGATTCCGCTTTACAAAAACAAGGTCACCGCCTTCATCGGGCCATCCGGTTGCGGCAAGTCAACGCTGCTTCGCGTCTTGAACCGGATCTACGAGCTCTATCCCAACCAGCGGGCCGAGGGCGAAGTCCTGCTCGATGGCGAGAATATTCTGTCCGGCAAGCTGGACCTGAACGCGCTGCGTGCGAAAGTCGGCATGGTGTTCCAAAAACCGACGCCCTTCCCGATGACCATCTTCGACAATGTCTGCTTCGGCATTCAGCTTTACGAGAGTCTGCCGCGGTCGGAGATGGAAAGCCGCGTGGAAGACGCGTTACGGCGCGCCGCGCTATGGGACGAGGTCAAAGACAAGCTTCATGCCAGCGGCACGTCGCTGTCGGGCGGCCAGCAGCAGCGGCTTTGCATCGCGCGTTCGGTGGCAATCAAGCCCGAGCTCATCCTGCTGGATGAGCCCTGCTCGGCTCTGGACCCAATTTCCACCGCCAAAATCGAAGAGTTGATCAGCGAATTGTCCGACGATTACACGATCGTCATCGTGACCCACAATATGCAACAGGCCAGCCGCGTCTCCGACTACACGGCGTTCATGTTCCTGGGCGAACTGATCGAATTCGGCGAAACCGAACAGATCTTCACCACTCCCACCAACAAACGCACCGAGGATTACATCACCGGCCGCTTCGGGTGAGAGCGGGCGCTTGCGTTTTGTCATAGCCTCGCGATAGTGCGGACATGGCTGGCGACATCCGAAACGACTGGACGCGCGAAGAGGTGCGGGCGCTGTTTGCGCTGCCCTTCAACGAGCTGATCTTCCGGGCGCAATCGCTGCACCGAAAATATTTCGACGCCCGCGAGGTTCAGATCTCGACCCTGCTTTCCATCAAGACGGGGGGCTGTCCGGAAGATTGCGCCTATTGTCCGCAAAGCGCCCATCACGAGGCGGGCGTCAAGGCCACCAAGCTGATGGCCTTGTCTGCGGTGCTGGATGCGGCGAAGGCGGCCAAGGCATCCGGGGCTTCGCGTTTCTGCATGGGCGCGGCGTGGCGCGAGCCCAAGGACAAGGACCTGGACGCGGTCTGTGCCATGGTCGAAGGCGTGCGCGCCCTGGGACTGGAAACCTGCGCGACGCTCGGCATGCTGACGGCCGAACAGGCGCAGCGCCTGAAACATTCCGGCCTCGACTACTACAACCACAATCTCGACACCTCGCCGGAATTCTATGGCGAGATCATCACCACGCGCGACTACAACGAAAGGCTGGACACGCTCGCGTATGTGCGCACGGCCGGCATTCATGTTTGCTGCGGCGGTATTGTGGGCATGGGCGAAAGCCTGGATGACCGGGCCGGACTGATCGCGGCGCTGGCGAGTCTGCCGGTGCATCCCGAATCGGTGCCCATCAATGCGCTGGTGCGCGTCGAAGGCACCCCGCTCGCGCAGGCTGCCGCGTTGGATGCGCTGGATTTCGTGCGCACCATCGCGGTGGCGCGCATCGCCATGCCCAAATCCATGGTGCGCCTGTCGGCAGGGCGCGAAGAGATGAGCGACGAGGCGCAGGCACTCGCCTTTTTGGCGGGCGCCAATTCCATTTTCTATGGGCCGCGTTTGCTGACCACGCCCAATCCCGCCGAAGCCCGCGATCGCACGCTGATGGCGCGGCTGGGCCTCGTTCCGATGGCTGTTTAGCATTGCTTTGAAGTAATTTGATGCATTCTCTCGTCTTGGCCGGCCCCAGTGCCGGCAATCCATAATCGCCTTCGGCTGTGGAGATCATGGGTCGCCGGGACAGGCCCGGCGATGACGCAATAGCTTGGATTCAAATCCGGACCAAACCCGCTAAACCGACGCCGTCGCCACCACCTGCGCCAGGAATTGTTCGCGGCGAGCCGATGAGCGGCAGGCTTTGAGTGTCGACGAAAACCGCTCCAGCACGCCTTTTTCGAAGGCGGTGACGACGGTCTCATGGACATAAGAGCGGCGGCATACTGTGGGCGTGTTGGAAAGCTCGTCGGCTGCAGCTTTCACCGCCTCGAGCACTTGTTTGCGGCGCTTTCTTGCGCTTTCCGCAGGCACCATGCGGGCGAGATTGTCCAGCACCGCGGCTGAGGCGCACAACGTGCGGAAATCCTTCAGCGACACTTGGATGTTCGCCATCTCGCGCAGGAATTGATTCACCTCGCGCGCCGTCGCGCGTTTGATGACACCGGCTTCGTCGCGATATTGGAACAGGCGCGGGCCCGGAAGCGTGCGCAGCACCGCAATCGCGGCGGCCAGCCGGGGGGAAGAGAATTCCTTGCGCACATCCTTTCCGCCCTTGGCACGGAAGACCAGCGCGATCATGTCGCCCGACACCCGAACATTGGATTTCAGGAGCGTCACCGCCCCGCGCGTGCCGTGCTTCCTGGCATATTCTTCGCTGCCGGGCCGGATGGCGCTTCCGGCCACCAGTTCGATGGCTGCGGCCAAAGCAAAATTGCGTGTGGGCTCGCCGCCCGAAAGATGCTGCGCCACGGCACGGCGCACCGTGGGCAGCACGGAAGCAAGGGCCGCCAACCGCCCAGCTTTTTGCGTTTCCCGCACTTTTTCCCAATCGGGGTGATAGCGATATTGCAGCCGGCCGGCCGCATCGCGCCCCACCGCCTGCAAATGCGCGTGGGGATCGGGGCTGAAATAGACCTGCTCATAGGCGGGAGGCACGGCCAAAGACGCGAAGCGCTGCAGGCTCGCCGGATCAGTGATCTGGGTCCCATTGGCCGCGTGGTACGTGTATCCCTCACCGGCGCGGCGCCGTTCGATGGTGAGTTGATTGCGCTGGACGTAATGAAGTTTGAGGCGGCGGGTAAGACTTTGGGCCGATTTGCGCAGCCGGGGGGGCGAAGCCATGTTGTTTTGTTCTCCTGACTTCAAGCAACGTGAGCCCGGCAGATCGGGTTCCATCGCGGTTTGTTGTGGAACCCCTGCCCGCTCATTGCGTTTGAACAGGGTTTCGTCCCGCTCTGTCGTGAACCGGTGCGGGCTCATGGCGCGTGCCTTGGTTTGGCCACTTCTCTTGCTGAAAGTGCTGGCATGCCCCGACCCCGCCGCATTCTGATTGTCGAAGACGAAATGCTTGTCGCGATGATGATTGAAGACGCGCTAAACGATCTCGGCGTGGAAGTCGCCGGCACCGCCGGAACGATCGAGGAAGCCCTCGATGCGGCGTCGAAAGGCGAATTCGATTGCGCCATTCTCGATGTCCATCTTCACGGCAAGGATGTTTATCCTGTGGCCGACGCGCTCGCCGCCCGCGGGCTGCCCTTTATTTTCGCAACAGGCTATGGGCAGAACGGGCTTGCCCCGAAATATCGCGACAGGCCGAGTTTGCCCAAACCGTTCACGGGGCAGGATCTCGAACGCGTGTTGGCGGCGTTATAAGCGCGACAATTATTTGGCGCGGTCCAATTCCGGATAATGGCGGAAGATTCCGTCTTCGTTGAAGGCAATGCGCCGGTCCGAAGCGAGATAGGCTGCGATGCGCGGCCGCGCCGCGATGCTGTTCCGTAGCGCGGCGATGTGCGGCAGCTTCTTGGTCATGCGTGCCATGGCGTGCGGAAAGGCATAGCGCAAGCCTTCCACCAGTTGGAACAGCGATAGGTCCGCATAGCTGATCCTGGCGCCTGCGAGAAAAGATTCCCGCGGTCGATTGTTGTCGAGGATGCTTTCGAAATAGGTGAGGAATTTCGGAATGCGTTGGCCGATGAAATGTTCGGCGGCGCGCTTGGCTTCGCGCTTCTGGTCTTCGTAATAGAAGCCGGACCCGACGGGATGATGCACGTCATGGGCCTCGGCCACCATATCGGCGATGGTCAATTGCAGCTGGTGCACCCAAAAACGCCCTTCCTGATTTTTGGGCGCCAGAGCGTGCTGTTCGCCGAGGAACAGCAGAATGTTGGCGGTCTGTGCGATGATAAGCTTGCCCGCTTTTAGGAACGGTGGCGCAAAGGGCGGATGCTTTTTCGAATCCAAGAGGCGAGAGAGTTTGGCCATGCCGCCTTTGGTGCGCGCGACATCGGTATAATCGGCGCCAGCTTCTTCCAGCGCGAGGCGGACGAATTCTCCCCGTCCCTGTATCCCCGGCCAGTAATAGAGCTCGTATTGCATGGCACCCTCGTCACGATTGTCGGGAACATAACGCCAGTCAAAACGAAAAGTACAAATAGCCCGGCGATCGTCCCCATTCGGTCGGATTCACCCTGCGTGGGAGATGCGGCGGTAGCTGAGGGCCTCCGCGATATGCGCGCGGGTGACGGAATCCGCGCCGGCCAAATCGGCAATGGTGCGCGCCACGCGCAGCACGCGGTGATAGCCGCGCGCCGTCAGCCGCATGCGTTCGGCGGCTTCGGTGAGGAGCTTCACGCCGGCCGTATCGGGTTTGGCGACGCTGTCCAGCAATTCGCCTTCGGCTTCGGCATTGGTGCGCAATCCTGCATCGGCATAGCGCGCACGTTGAACCGCACGCGCTTGGGCGACGCGCGCCGCCACGGCCGCCGAGCCTTCCGCGGGTGGCGGCAATGCCAGGTCGGCCGCCGACACGCTGGCGACTTCCACATGAATGTCGATGCGGTCGAGCAGCGGCCCCGACAGCCGCGCCTGATAATCGGTGGCGCATTTGGGCGCGCGGCCACAAGCCTGCGCGGGATCGCTCAAATATCCGCAGCGGCAGGGATTCATCGCGGCAACCAGCTGAAACCGCGCCGGATAACGCACATGCGCGTTGGCGCGCGCAATCATCGCCGTGCCCGATTCAATCGGCTGGCGCAGCGAATCCAACACAGGCCGCGCAAATTCCGGCAGCTCGTCCAGGAACAGCACCCCCAAATGCGCGAGGCTCACCTCGCCGGGTCTTACCCGCAACCCGCCGCCGACCAAGGCCGCCATCGAGGCGGAATGATGCGGCGCGCGGAACGGACGCAGCCGCGATATCGCGCCTTCGCGCAATTCGCCGGCGAGGCTCTGCACCATGGAGACCTCCAGGGCTTCACGCGCGTCCAGCGGCGGCAACAGACCGGGCAGCCGGCTCGCCAGCATGGATTTGCCCGAGCCGGGCGGACCGATCATCAGCATGTTGTGGCCACCGGCCGCGGCGATTTCGAGCGCCCGCTTCGCGGTTTCCTGCCCTTTCACATCCTTCAGATCCGGCGCCGACGGCACACTCTGCGCCAGCTTCGCCTCCGGCACGCCGAGCACCTGCGCGCCCTTCATGTGATTGACTAGAGCAATCAGCGATGGCGCGGCGATGATCTCCAGCTCCCCGGCCCAGGCGGCTTCCGAACCGCAGGCCGACGGGCAGATCAGCCCGCGCTCCGCTTCCACCGCTGCAATGGCAGCCGGCAGCACGCCCGCCACCGCGGTGATCTGGCCATCCAGCGACAATTCTCCCATGGCGGTGTAACCGGCCATCTCGCTGGCCGGCAGCACGCCCATGGCCGCGAGCAGCGCCAGCGCGATGGGCAGATCGTAATGGCTGCCTTCCTTGGGCAGATCGGCCGGGGCCAGATTGACGGTGATGCGCTTATAGGGGAGGGCGAGACCCACCGCCGCCAAGGCAGCGCGCACGCGTTCACGCGATTCCGCAATCGCCTTATCGCCGAGCCCGACGACGGTGAAAATTCCCGCCCCGCCCTCGCCAATATGCACTTGCACGTCGACTTCGCGCGCTTCGATTCCCTCGAACGCGACCGTGTAGACATGAGCTACGGTCAATCGGCACCCCCGGCGGGGATTAGAGCACGGTCTTGAGGGCAGAAATCAAGTCAGCGACAGACCGGGATCGATCATCAACGGACGTTCGTCGGGCACGCGAAACTCCGCCTGGCTTTCGGGATGGCTATGATAATTGCCGATGATCAAGGGCAGCGCGACGATTCTGAAATTGGGATTGGTCTGCAAAAGGCGCCACCAGGCAAGATCGGCGCTCGTTTTCACCAGCGACCCATCCTGGAATCGCCAGGGATAACGCGGCGCGCCGAGATGGGCTTCCATCCGCCAGAGAGTCGCCGGACCATAGGTGCCGCGTTCGCCGGTGCCGCTGCCGAGCCGGGTTCGCGTGCCGGGCAAAGGCGGCCAATCCGGGATAAAGGGAACGTCTGACGCGGGATGGCAGGACGTGACCGCATCGGTCTCGTTTTGCGAATAGCAGACCCGCCAATCGCCACCGGCAGCGACTGCGCCGTTCTTCCACAGCTCCATTTCCAGGATCTGAACCGCATCGGGCGCCAGCCGGTCGTCGAGATTGAGGTTCATCACCAGCGGCGT
>DATARE010000357.1:0-2117 GCA_036264295.1 Micropepsaceae bacterium
TCCCCTTGGCCCGCCCGGCGCGCCTTTCACCCAGTTTGCAATTCGCGGTCGCTCGCGGCAAGGGCGGCAAGGCATTTGTTCCCAAACCGGACACAGTATAAGGATCGAATTGTGCAGAACGGCCATTCGCTGTTCTCGTAATGGGCAGCCCGAACGGGCCTGGGGGGCAAATGAGTCTGCTAAAATTGCTGAGATCGAATCCTGACGACCTCTTGAGGTGCAAGACATTGCGGTTCCCCGCCAAATCGGGAAAAAATGAAGAACAGCTGCTGATGGGCTCGACGGGGCAAGTGGCGTTCGATCTGGTTGAGAGTGGCGAATACGCCGATTTCGTTGCCAAACCGGGTTCATCGGATATTAGCGCCTGGGCGGAATTCCCGAGCAATTACATCGACGTCAAGCTTCAGGGCACGACATTTGCCTTAACCGCTCCGCTTTCCGGCTGCACCGTCGGCGCACTCAATACCGGCATGTGGTTTCATCGCGCGCGGGATTGCCAAGTGGCGAAATATGACCTCGCCCCGCTTCGAGCCGAGAGATTGAACTTCATTTTCGGCCCACCGGAATACGACAAGATCGCGAATTTTTATGCCAAGGGCGATGCTGCGCAGGTGGTTGTCTTCGGCATGAAGACGTCCGATACGCAGTGGACGTTCTGGGCGCAATGGCAAAAGCGTCTTGGCCCGGGTGAGGCGCAAAGGCTTCTTTGGGAAAAGGTCGGCACCTATCCAAAAGCGTGAACCCCATTATCAGGGGCTACTGCTTGACTTGATGCGTCGGCTCACGGAACCTCGCGCAAGGCAAGGCGCGCAAAGCGCCAGGGGAGGACACCATGACGAACACCAGCCGGCGCAATTTCCTTCTGGGTGGCGCCGCCGCGACCGCGGGTCTTATGGCCGGCAGCATGGGTGGCACGTGCCTGTTCGCGGCCGAAGCGCAAGGCGGGGCACGCAAACAAGTGATGGTTGCGGGCAAGCGCGTGCGGGTGGTCGACATTCACGGCCACCTGGTAATCCCGAAATCCGAACCGCTGCTGGCCGGCTCCAACGTCAAGGGCGATTATCCGAAGAACCAGATCATGGGACCGGACCGCTTGGCCCGGATGGATGCGCGCGGCATCGATGTGCAGGTGATCAGCATCAATCAATATTGGTGGTATCCGGCGGATCGCGATCTCGCCGGGAAGATCGTCCGCACACATGATGAAGGCGTCGCCGAATGGTGCAAGAGCCATTCCGACCGTTTCGTGGGCCTGACCTCGCCCGCTTTGCAGCACCCAGATTTGGCGGCGGAGCAATTGGATTACGCGGTGAAGACGCTGGGCCTCAAGGGCGCTTCGATCGGCGGCAATGTCATGGGGGAAATGCCCTCATCGGAGAAATACGATCCATTCTGGAAGAAGGCCGAAGAGCTTCAGGTGCCGATCTTCATGCACCCGACCAATGCCGATGGATTGGCGGAAGAGAAGATTTTCAACGGACGCGGCGATCTGGGCAACATCGTCGGCAATCCGTTCGAGACCAGCCTGTTCTTGACCAAGCTGATTTTCGACGGAGTGTTCGACCGCTTCCCGCGGCTGAAGGTCGTCGGCGCCCATGGCGGCGGTTATCTGCCGGCGTATTTCGGGCGCACGGAAGTGACTTGCGATGTGCGGCCTAATGCCAAATGCGCCAACAAGAAACGGCCGAGCGAATATCTGAAGAACAACATCATGGCCGATGCGATGCTCTTCTCGGATGAAGGCTTGCGCCATCAAGTGGCGGAGATGGGGGTGAGCCAGGTCGTTTATGGCTCGGACATGCCGTTCAACTGGCCGGACATGATCCCGATCATCGTCGATGCGAAATTCCTCAGCAATGAGGATAAGGAAGCCATTCTCGGCGGCAATCTCGTCCGTATGCTGAAGATTTAAGCGAACTTATGGCGAAACCCCCAATTTCGTCATAGCGTCAAGAATACCCTTGTCCAGCTTCTTCGCGCGCTCGATGTCGTTTCGGCCGCCGGCGTCGCCCAATTTGAGTTTGGCGGCGCCCCGAACGAACAGAGCGCTCGGAATGGCGGGATCCAATTTGAGTGCGTCGTCGAGGTCCTTGATCGCGGCGTCATAGCGCGCCATC
>DATARE010000378.1:0-10525 GCA_036264295.1 Micropepsaceae bacterium
GCCGATTATGCACCCGAGGAACGCGCGCGCGTCGCGAGGGCGGTGGGTCTGGCGGCGATCAAATTCGCCGATCTTTCGAACAACCGTATCTCGGGCTACGTGTTCGACCTTGAACGCTTCACCAAGTTCGAAGGCAAGACCGGGCCCTATCTGCAATATGCGGCGGTGCGCATCAAATCGATCCTGCGCAAGGCGCAGAGCGAAGGCCATGCGAGTGCCGCACCTGTTGTGGCATCGGAAGCCGAGCGCAGGCTGGCGCTGCAGCTTCTCACCATGAGCGAAGCACTGGCGGGAGCCGAAGCGAAGCGCGCGCCGAATCTGATCTGCGATTTCGTTTTCACGCTGGCGCAGAATTTCAGCCGCTTCTACACGGACCATCATATTCTTTCGGAAACGGACGAGGCCTTGCGCAGCGCGCGGCTAGGGCTTTGCGCGGCGACGCTGACGCAGATCGAAACGGCGCTAAACCTTCTCGGCATCGAAGTTCCCGAGCGGATGTAGCTCCATTGGCCTCGCTCCTTCGAGACGCCTTGCTCCCCTCATCCTGAGGAGCGCGGCAAAGCCACGCGTCTCGAAGGATCACGAAAGCAAGGCTCCTCAGGATGAGGCCAATGGATTTCCTCGAATTGACTTCGAAACCCATGCGCCTACAATCCCGCAATCGCTTCCCCCGCGGGAGAGATTCACCGTCGTGTATGGGACGGTGGGCGCCGAAGGAGCAACCGCCCCGGAAACTCTCAGGCAAAAGGACCGCGCAAGGGAAGAGACAGTCTGGATAGAAGGGCAGCAGCCCTCACCGAAGGGGTAAGCCGAAACTCTCGGCCATTCTCTCAGGTCCAAGGACAGACGGGGCGCGTTTTTCCGAATGTTTCGGGAATGCGCCAACCTGTGAACCTGGACCGGCTCATGACGCCAGCACCGCTGCAACACACACCGCTTCATGCGCTGCATTTGTCGTTGGGCGCCAAGATGGTGCCCTTCGCCGGCTATGAAATGCCGCTGCAATATCCAACTGGCATCATCAAGGAACATCTGCACACGCGTGAGCGCGCGGGCTTGTTCGATGTGTCGCATATGGGGCAGGCGTTCCTGGACGGTGCAGACGCGGCGCGCGCGCTGGAGACGCTGACGCCCGCCGATATTGTGGGGCTTGGCGAAGGTCAGATGCGTTATGCGCTGCTGCTGAACGAGTCCGGCGGCATCAAGGACGATTTCATGGCGGCGCGCTTGGCGGGTGAACGCGCGCTCTATCTGGTGGTCAATGCCGGGACCAAGGAAGCCGATTTCGCCTATATCGCGGAACGCACGCGCGGCAACGCCACCCTGATCCCGCAACCCACGCGCGCGCTTCTCGCGCTGCAAGGGCCCATGGCGGAACGCGCGCTGGCGCGACACGCCGAAGGTGTCGCGAATCTCGGTTTCATGCGCGTGGGACGGTTCACGGTTGCCGGTGCACCCGCCATTGTGAGCCGGTCGGGTTACACCGGCGAAGACGGGTTCGAGATTTCGCTGGAGGCGGCCGATGCCGAAGGCGTGGCGCGCACGCTGCTGGCCGAAGCCGAAGTGCTTCCCATCGGCCTTGGCGCCCGCGATTCGCTCAGGTTGGAAGCGGGCCTTTGCCTTTACGGTCATGACATCGACGAAACCACATCGCCGATTGCGGCGGGTCTCGCCTGGGTGATCGGCAAACGGCGCAAGCTCGCCCGCGATTTTCCTGCCGCCGAACGGTCGATGGCGGAATTGCTGGAAGGCACCAAACGCCGGCGTGTCGGAATTAGGCTGGCGCAGCAGCCGCCGGCCCGCGAGGGCGCCACCATTGTCGAAAATGACGGCCGCGCCATCGGCCGCGTGACCAGCGGCGGCTATGGTCCGAGCGCGGGGGCGCCCATCGCAATGGGGTATGTCGATGTGGATTTCGCGGCCGACGGCACGGACATCGCGATTGTTGTCCGCGAGACACCGCGCGCGGCCCAGGTGGTGCCGCTTCCCTTTGTGCCGCATCGTTACAAACGCAAGAATGGAATCTGACATATGGATGAACGCTTCACCGAAAGTCATGAATGGATTCGCGCCGATGGCGGGGTCGCGACTGTCGGCATCACCAAATATGCCGCCGATCAGCTTGGCGACGTCGTTTTTGTCGAATTGCCGGAACCCGGCAAGAGCTTCGCAAGCGGGGCGCAGATCGCTGTGGTGGAAAGCGTGAAGGCGGCCAGCGAAATCTATGCGCCGGTTGCGGGCGAGGTCACCGAATCCAATAGTGCATTGACCGCCGATCCCGCCAAAGTGAACGCCGATCCGGAAGGGGAAGCCTGGTTCTTCAAGATGCGAATCGCGGACCCGGCATCGCTCGGGAAGCTGATGACGAAAGATCAGTACACGGACTTCGTGAAGGGGCTATGATGGAATTTAAACCCAATCCAGCATGTCATGGCCCGCAACAGCGGGCCATCCAGGTGAAGAAGAACTCATTCGGCGCGCGGACACGCGTCGGCTGGATGGTGTCCCCGCGAAAGCGGGGATCGAGCCGGACCATGACAATTGGGGTATTGTGATGCGGTATCTGCCTTTAACCGCCGAAGACCGGCACGCGATGCTGAAAACCATCGGCGCCGAGACTATCGACGAACTGTTCCGCGACGTGCCGCAAGCCGCGCGCCATGCCGATTTTGCGCTTCCCAACCATGCCGGCGAGATGGAAGTGGAACGGACGCTTGCCGGTTCGGCGGCGCGCAATGTGCCGGCCGGCAGCGGGCCGTTCTTTTGCGGCGCCGGAGCCTATCGCCATCATGTGCCCGCCTCGGTCGATCATCTGATCCAGCGTTCGGAGTTCCTCACCTCCTACACGCCTTATCAGCCGGAGATCGCGCAAGGCACGCTGCAGGTCCTGTTCGAATTCCAGACACAGGTGGCGCTGATCACCGGCATGGAGGTGGCCAACGCCTCCATGTATGACGGCTCCACCGCGACCGCCGAGGCGGTGTTGATGGCCCATCGCGTCACGGGCCGCAATCGCGCGGTGCTTTCGGGCAGCCTGCATCCCCATTATGCCGAGACGGTGCGCACCATGGCGGGGCTCGCGGGCGAGATCGTCACCGCAGCCCTGTCGCCGGGCCGCGCCGACGATGTGGCCGCGCTGATCGACGGCAACACGTCCTGCGTGGTGGTGCAGAATCCCGATGTGTTCGGATATCTGCAAGACCTCACCCCGATTGCGAACGCGGCACATGCGAAAGGCGCGCTGCTGATCGCGGTGGTCACCGAAGCGGTGTCGCTGGGCCTTGTCGAGCCGCCGGGTGCGATGGGGGCGGATATCGTGGCGGGCGAGGGGCAATCCTTCGGCAATGCGCTGAATTTCGGCGGGCCTTATGTCGGGCTGTTTGCGGCGCGCGAAAAATTCCTGCGCCAAATGCCGGGGCGGCTTGCGGGGCAGACGCTGGATGCGGAAGGCCGCCGGGGTTTCGTGCTGACGCTTTCAGCGCGCGAACAGCACATCCGCCGCGAAAAGGCCACGAGCAATATCTGCACCAATTCGGGGCTGTGCGCGCTCGCCTTTTCGATTCATCTGTCGCTGCTGGGCGAAGCGGGGTTGAAACGGCTGGCCAAGCTCAATCATGCGCGCGCGGTGCAATTGGCGAAGCGGTTGACGCAGGTAAAGGGCGTCACGCTGGTGACGCCGAATTTCTTCAACGAGTTCACGCTGGCGCTGCCAAAGTCCGCTGCGGAGGTGGCCGACGCTCTGGCGGATCGTGGCATCATTGCAGGCGTGCGGGCGTCGCGGCTTTATCCGCACGAGCCCCAACTGCGCAATCATATGATCGTCGCGGCGACCGAGACCAACACCGATGCCGATATCGATGCCTATGCGCAAGCGCTGGCCGAGGTGCTGGCATGATGACCATCGCCGGACGCGTCACCCAACCCGAAACCGCGGAAAGTTTCGCGGCCGAAACCATCTCCGGCCATCGCGGGCTGGATCACGAAGAAAAGCTGATCTTCGAAATCGGCCGCCCCGATGTCACGGGAGTCGATCTTCCTGATGTGGCGCTGGTCGAGGACAGGTTGGGCGGCCTGGCGCGCAAAAACGCCACCGGCCTTTGCGGGCTCTCGGAACCCGAAGCGGTGCGCCATTATGTGCGGCTGTCGCAGAGGAACGCCTCCATCGACGCGAGTTTCTATCCGCTGGGTTCTTGCACGATGAAGCACAATCCGCGGCTGAACGAGAAAATGGCGCGGCTTCCCGGTTTTGCCGACATTCATCCGATGCAACCGCAGAAGACGGTGCAAGGCGCGTTCCTGCTGATCGAAGAATTGGCACGCTGGCTGAAGGAACTCACCGGCATGGCGGCGGTGGCGATGACCCCCAAGGCGGGCGCGCATGGCGAATTGTGTGGCATTCTGGCCATTCGTGCGGCGATACAGGCGCGCGGCGAAAATCGCACGCGCATCTTGGTGCCGGAATCCGCGCATGGCACGAATCCGGCGACCGCGGCTCTGTGCGGCTTTGGCGTGCAGAGCATCAAAGCCACCGCGGACGGACGCGTGGATTTGGCGGCGCTGAAGGCGGCGCTGAACGCCGATGTCGCCGGGCTGATGCTGACCAATCCCAACACATGCGGCCTGTTCGAGCGCGACATGATTGCGATTGCCGAGGCCGTGCACGAAGCCGGCGCCTATTTCTATTGCGATGGCGCGAATTTCAACGCCATTGTCGGGCGCGTGAAGCCGGGTGCGCTCGGCATCGATGCCATGCACATCAATCTGCACAAGACCTTTTCCACGCCCCATGGCGGCGGCGGTCCCGGTGCGGGACCCGTGGTGTTCTCCGAACGTCTTGCGCCCTTCGCGCCATTGCCGCTGTTCGTTCAGGACGCCAATGGTTTCCGCTTGCTGGAAGACATGGAAGAGGCGCGCGCACAGGGCCTGACGCCGCTTGGCCGCATGTGCGCCTTCCACGGCCAGATGGGCATGTTCGTGCGCGCACTGACTTACATGTTGAGCCATGGTGCGGACGGTTTGCGTCAGGCTGCGGAAGACGCGGTGCTGTCGGCGAATTATATTCTCGCCTCGCTGAAGGATGTGATGAGTGCGCCGTTCGATGGCCCGTGCATGCATGAGGCGCTGTTCGACGATGCGTTCCTGGAAGGCTCAGGCATCACCACGCTCGATATCGCCAAACGGCTGATCGACGAAGGCTTCCACCCGATGACGATCTATTTTCCGCTGGTCGTGCATGGCGCGATGCTGATCGAACCAACCGAGACCGAATCCAAGGCGACGCTGGATCAGTTCATTGCGGTGATGCGCCGGCTGGTGGCGGAGGCTACGCCGGAAAACGCGGCCCACTTCAAGCAGGCGCCGGTATTGGCGCCGCGGCGCCGGTTGGACGAGACGCTGGCCGCGCGCAAGCCTGTCCTGCGCTGGAAGCCGGAATAGACGGAATTTCAGAACACCAGCCGGCCGCCGACGAGAAGCAAAGTCCCGGCCAGCAGATAGCGCAAGGCCGCATCGGGCATGCGCGGGGCGGCATAGCTGCCAATGATGATGCCCGGGATGGAACCCACGAGCAGGGAGCCCACGAGTCCCAGATCGCTCAGGCCAAGGATCCAATGTCCCATGCCGGCAATAAGCGTCAGCGGAACCGCATGGGCGATATCGGAGCCGACGATACGGGCCATCGGCAAATCGGGGTAGAGCAGGATCAGCGCCGTCACGCAGATGGCGCCCGCGCCGACGGAGGATATGGATACGACCACGCCCAGCAGCGCACCCATCGCGATGGTCATGGCGCGAATTTTGGCCGGCTCGATATTGCACAGAACCCCGGCGTAGCGGGCGATGATGCGCTTGCGGAAAATGAGCACGATCGCGGTGGAAAACAGCGCACAAGCCAGCATCGAGGTGATCAGCGTGTTGGCCATCGCGCTTTCGGTACCAAGCTGAGACATCACGCCCAGAGTGATGATCGTCATGGGCACACTGCCGAGCGCCAGCCGTCCCACCACGCGCCAATCCACGGTCCTGCTGTAGCCGTGAACGGCCGTGCCCACGGTTTTGGTCGCCGACGCGTAAAGCAGATCGGTTCCCACCGCGGTCGCCGGATGGATGCCGAACAAAAGGATGAGCAATGGGGTCATGAGCGATCCGCCGCCCACCCCGGTCATGCCGACCAGTGCGCCAACCACAAAGCCGGAAAGCGAAAACGCCGGGTCAAAATGCGAAATCATGCTCATGCGTCAGTGCTGCCAATCCAAGACAAGATAGGCGAAGCCCTTCCGCCCGTCACCTGTGACCGGGCGGAATAGGACAGGGGAGCGGTGCTGAGCAAGCAAAATGCGGCAAGGCCGCCATTGTTAAGAAACAACAATAGTTTGCGCGTAAAAAGGGAGCGCGCAAAGTGCTATGGATTCATGCAATTCCTGCGATATAAGCAGCCGGTTATGCCCTAAAAATGCGCACGCGGTTGCACAACGGCTTGATGTGGATTTCACGGGGCGCATAGTTCCTGCGCACCCAGGCGCATATATGTGCGGGCGCGAGATTCGCGCGTCACGCTTCGGTCATGTCACGAAGTCGTCACTGAGCCAGGCTCAGTCGTCGCCGAGCGCCTCGTGGCATGGCGCACAACGGGCGTGCATCTCGAACGTCTCGCGGTCGAAGCGTTCGATGACACCATCGCAGAGCGGACAACGATCGGGCTCCGGCGCGCGCACGATCTGGAATTGCGGCCGCGCCTTCTGCTTGCCGAGCGATGTTGCGTATTTCCGGGCGTGATTTTGCGCGCGCATTGTTCGCTCCTATTAATTGCCGTGACCCGGTGCATGTCTGGGCCTGTATTGCTCACTCCGCAATGCCACGAAGCAGTGCATTGAGTTGTCTCGATTCCGTATCGATGCTTGCTCCAAAACCGCTGGCTTCCAAGAAAATATTGCCGTCGCTTCGTGTCGTAAAAACTTTGCGGATGCCACCATCGAATGGGATTCCGCGCGAACGAGCACGGTACCAGCTTGTAGTTTCCTGAGTTTCGAACTGTTTGAAGTCATCCGAAACAATCGTGATTTGCGGGTTCCATCTGCTGTACTCGAATAATTCCTCGCAGCAGCCGTTTTCACGACCATGGTGAGACGCTACCAACACGTGAACTCTTTGGAGCTCTTGTACAAACTGAGTATTCTGCAAAAGTCGTCTCCATCCTGCCTTTTCCAAGTCGCCAGGGAAGAGGACGGTGAGATTGGGGTGGTGTACGAAAAGGGCCACGCTCAGATTATTTTCGTCAACAAAGTCGCCGGGAAAATTATTCCAATACAGGCTGAAAGTTATATTGCCCCAATTCGGTTGAGAAATGACTGGCGCTGTGAAGATGCCGGTCATTGTAATCAAACTGTCTATACCCCTTCCGGGCGGCCTATCTGCATTCTTCAGTGCAAGTAGCTGTGGCCCAGATACCGTTGGATTTCGATACAGGATTTGGATTCCAACGCGCTCACGAAGGTACGGCAAGTCACTTACGTGGTCTTCGTCGTAGTTTGTGATAAACATGCCAGCAAGAGAATTGATGCCCATTGCCGGTAGGGCAACGGATGGTCGCCACCCCGTCGTGGAATTGTGGCCACAATCGACGAGCGCATGCAGGCCGGTATCAGAAGAAATAAGCGCGCAGGCGCCATGTTCAACATTGAAGATGGTAATTTTCATGGCTTGCCTCCGTCGGCTGGCAAATCAAAGGCAAATCCACGCAAAACTTCTGCGGCGAAAGCCGCGTAGAATTTTATAAAACGACCGAAAAATCCTATGGCGGCAATCGCAGCGATAACTGATAACAGAAGAACTTCGGACGAAGATGTTCGGTAGAATTGTATCGCCAAGAGCGCCGTCGCAATAATTGCAACAAACGCCAGATTCCGGCTGAATCCATAGAGATTGCGGAATTGATCTAGTCGCGTAGCTACGTCAGGAATTGTTCGCGCTTTTGCAAACGCTGCTTGGAAAATAGCTTCTGCATCTGGGAGAGACGAGGGCGTAAGACAGTTTCCAGCGGCTCGTAACATCACCCGCTCACGAACTAAAGTGGGTAGCGGTTGATAGTATCTTGGGCAGAAGAGCGCACGTATCAGGCGCTCGCGCAGTCGAGGGATCTTTAATCCCAGCAGTATAATGCTCGGTGCGATCAAAAGTCTTTGGGCAACAATATTTTCAAGGAGCGCGGCCGCTGGTCCCGCGACAAGCTGGCCGGAGAGATAGGCTGCCGCGATCCAAAAGACGATTTGAATAAAGGTCCAGTGATCGCGGTTGATAAGGGTAGCGCCTGCAAAAGTGTAATCAACGGTAACGACGAGCACTGAGCCCGCGATTAAGTATGCGTACAAGTCATAGTCGGTAAATGGAAACCACTGCTTCATGGGTCACGAGCAGCCGCTGGTGCCGCCGCAGGTGTTGCACTTCATGCACGTGCCATTGCGGACCAGCGTGAAGTTTCCGCACGAACCGCAGGCATCGCCCTCATAGCCCCGGAGTTTCGCTTCGGCAGCGCGTTTGGCATAGGCGTCGCGCTTCGAAGTCTGTGCCGTGACGCGCGTCTCCAATGTGGCGAGCGTGGCAGAGGCGGCGCCGGCGGCTTCCTGCACCAGAGCGCGCACTTCGGCGAAGTTGGAGGCGACGTCGATCTCCGCATCCGCATCGTCCGCGAAATCATGCTCGTGATGATGATCGTGGGCGTGCTCGGCATGCAGATCGAGCTTATGCGCCGCATTGCCGCCGCGCACGATGGCGAACTGATTGATCTGTCCGCGCACGAAACCGGTGGACGCCACCTTGGCGAAGGTCTTCATCGCCTCGCGCCGGGCACCGTCGCCTTCACCAATGCCATTGCCCAAATCCTCGTCCTGGGCGGGCGTCACATGGGCAAGATCGTTGCGCCCAAGATAGGACACTGCCAGCTCGCGGAAAATGTAATCGAGCACCGAGGTCGCGTTCTTGATGGAATCATTGCCGATGACGATGCCGGCTGGCTCGAAGCGCGTGAAGGTGAAGGCATCGACGAATTCTTCCAGCGGCACGCCATATTGCAGGCCGATGGAAATCGCGATGGCGAAATTGTTCATCAGCGAGCGGAAGGCCGCACCTTCCTTGTGCATGTCGATGAAGATTTCCCCGGCGCGGCCGTCTTCATATTCGCCGGTGCGCAGATAGACCTTGTGGCCTCCGACGATGGCCTTTTGGGTGTAGCCCTTGCGGCGGTGGGGCAGGCGCTCGCGTTCGCGTTCGCGGATGCGCTCCACCACCTTTTCCACGATGCGCTCGGTGACGATGGTGGCGCGCACGGTCTGCGGCTGGGCGACGATATCGTCGGCATCGTCTTCGTCATCGTCGATCTGCAGCACTTGCGAGGCCAGCGGCTGCGACAGTTTGGAGCCGTCGCGATAGAGCGCGTTTGCCTTCAGCCCCAGCTTCCAGGACAGGAGATAGGAATCGCCGCAATCCTTGACAGCCGCATTGTTCGGCATGTTGATGGTCTTGGAGATGGCGCCGGAAATGAAGGGCTGCACCGCCGCCATCATGCGGATATGGGATTCCACACTCAGCGCCCACTTGCCGATCCGCCCGCAGGGATTGGCGCAATCGAACACCGGCAGGTGCTTTTCCTTGAGATAAGGCGCGCCTTCCAGGGTCATGGCGCCGCAGACATGCAGGTTGGCGGCATCGACATCGGCGCGGCTGAAACCCAGCGTCTTGAGCATGTCGAAGTCGGGCGCATCCAACTGCGCCGCATCCAGCTTCAGCACGTCGCGGCAGAATTGCGTGCCCAAGGTATATTTGTTGAAGACGAAGCGGATATCGAAAGCCGCTTCCAGCGCCGCTTCGATCTCGCCGACCTGTTCCTCGCCAAAGCCCTTGCCGCGCAAGGAGTCATAGTTGAGGCGGCCCGAATAGCCTTCCAGGGTGCCATGGCCCACCGCATAGGCGACAATGGCGTCGATTTCCGGCTGGCTGTAGCCCAGGTTTGCCAGGGCCTCGGGCACGCAGCGGTTGATGATCTTGAAATAGCCGCCGCCCGCCAGGGTCTTGAATTTGACCAAGGCGAAATCGGGCTCCACGCCGGTGGTGTCGCAATCCATCACCAGGCCGATGGTGCCGGTGGGCGCGATCACGCTGGCCTGGGCATTGCGGAAACCGTGCTGCTTGCCCTTGGCCACCGCTTCGTCCCAGACGCGCCGGGCGGCCTGCGCCAGGGCGGTGTCGGTGATTGCCTTGTGATCCAGCGGCACCGGCTGGGTGGCCAGCTTTTCATAGCCGGCGGCCTCGCCATAGGCCGCGCGCCGGTGGTTGCGGATAACGCGCAGCATGGCGTCCTTGTTGGCGGCATATTCCGGGAAGGCGCCCAGCTCGCCCGCCATTTCGGCGGAAGCCGCATAGGACGCTACCGTCATGAGCGCGGAAATCGCGCCCGCCAGGGCACGGCCTTCGCGGCTGTCATAGGGCACGCCCGCGCTCATCAGCAAGCCACCGATATTGGCAAAGCCCAGCC
>DATARE010000403.1:0-6917 GCA_036264295.1 Micropepsaceae bacterium
GTTGCGGACATCGCGGCCGCGCGCGGGCAGGTGCGCCTTGGGGCTTGTCCAGCCGCATGTTTCCCCTTGCTTATATATCGCACACGGTCGCCCCCTCCGCCTCGCATGCTCGGCACCTCCCCCGTTAACGGGGGAGGAAAGAATGGCCGAAATCACGCCAGGGCGTCGACCTGCTCGTCGGTGAGAGTGCCGGGCACGACGGTGACCGGAATGGGATAGCCGTTCGCGCCCGGCTGAGAAATCAGCGACACCAACGGCCCCGGCCCTTCTTTCGATGTGCCCGTGGCCAGCACCAGGATGGACACCGCCCGGTCTTCGCGCAGGAGCGCGGGAATCTCATCGGCGGGCCGGCCCTCGCGGATCACCAGTTCGGGCATGGTGCCGACGATATCGTTCACCGTCTTTGCCGCTTCGTAGAGCGCGCGTTCGGCTTCGCCGCGCGCCTCTTCGCGCATCATGCGCTCGACGCCCGCCCATTGCTGGAAATCGGCCGGCGGTATGACATAAAGCAGCGTGACAATGCCGCCCGTGTGCTGAGCCCGGCGCGCGGCAAAGCGCAACGCGACTTTGCATTCTTCGGTCTGATCAACGACGACGAGGAATTTGCGCTTGCTTGGCGCGGAGGTTGGCGCGGGATCGCTCATTGCATTCTATCGTGCCTGCTTGGGAGTTTCATCGCAAGTATCGGTTCGCGCGCAATCTGTCATCCCTCGACAAGCTCGGGATGAGGATCGGATATTCCTCACCCTGAGCCTGTCGAAGGGTGATCTCACGGCTCACCGAGCAGGCGCTTCAACGCATAGACGAGTTCCAGCGCGGCTTTGGGCGTGAGCGCATCCGGGTCGGCGGTACGCAGCGCGTCTTCCACCGCGTTGCTGCGCGGTTCGGAAGCTTTCGGCGCGCGCAACTTTTCCGCAAACAAAGGCAGATCGTCGATGCGTGCGAGTGGCTTGTGGCCCTCGCGTCCCTCCTCCAGCGCGCGCAGCACTTCGCTGGCACGCTGTGTCACCGCTTGGGGCAGGCCCGCCAATTTCGCAACCTTGATGCCATAGGACCGGTCGGCAGCGCCGGGCGCAACCTCATGCAGGAAGACGACATTGTCCTTCCATTCCTTCACGCGCATGGTGGCGCAGGCGATGTCGTCGAGTCGTTCGCAAAGGGCCACCAGCTCATGATAATGGGTGGCGAAAATGGCGCGCGATCTGTTCACCGCGTTCAGATGTTCCACCACCGCCCAGGCGATGGCCAACCCGTCGAACGTGGCCGTGCCGCGCCCGATCTCGTCCAGGATCACCAGCGACCGCTCACCCGCCTGGTTCAGAATCGCGGCCGTCTCCACCATCTCGACCATGAAGGTGGAGCGCCCCCGCGCCAGATCGTCGGCTGCGCCGACCCGGCTGAACAACCGGTCCACCGCGCCGATATGGGCTGACTCGGCGGGCACATAGGAGCCCATCTGCGCCAAAATCGCGATCAGCGCGTTCTGGCGCAAAAAGGTGGATTTGCCGGCCATGTTGGGCCCCGTCACCAGCCAAAGCCGTCCGGGTCCGCCATTCGCCGCGGCCGGGGACAGATCGCTGCCATTGGCGGTGAAGGGACCGCGATTGTCGGCCAAAAGCGCCATCTCCACCACCGGATGACGGCCGCGCACGATGCGGAACGTCATGGATGCGTCGATCAAGGGTCGCGCGTAATGGCGCTGCTCGGCCAAGGTCGCGAGCGATGCCGCCACATCCAGCAACGCCAAAGCGTCGGCGATGCGTGACAGCGGCGGGGCTGCATCGCGCACCGCTTGGGCGAGTTCGTCGAACAATCCCAATTCGATCTGCAGCGCGGAATCGCCCGCTTGGGCGATGCGCATCGCGAGATTGGCCAATTCATCCGTGGCAAAGCGCACCGCAGAGGCAACCGTCTGGCGATGGCGGAATTGACCTGCGCCACCGGCCATCAATTTGTCGGCGTGCGTGGCGGTGACTTCGATGAAATAGCCCAGCACCGCATTGTGTTTGATGCGCAGACTCGCGATGCCGGTCTCGCCGCGATAGCGCGCTTCGAGCCCGGCCACCACACGCCGCGATTCATCGCGCAGGCTGCGCGTCTCATCGAGCGCGGGGTCGGCGCCTGTAACGATAAAGCCGCCGTCGCGGGCGAAGAATGGCGGCTCGGCCACCAGCAATTGCTCGAGCCGGCCGGCGAGCGGACTCACCGCAATCAAGGCTTCGGTCAGCTCGGTATGCGCGTCCGACAATTCGCCGGGCGCGGGTTGCAGGATTTCCTGCAAATCCCCCAGCATGCGGCGAAGAGTCCGCGCCGCCTTGAGGGCATCGCGAATGGCGCCAAGATCGCGCGGGCCGCCGCGGCCAAGCGTAATCCGCGCCGCGGCGCGGGCGATATCGGGTGCGGCTTTCAGTGCGGCCCGCAAGCTCTCGCGCAGCGTGCCCTTTTCAAGAAGAAATCCGATCGCATCCAGCCGCCGCGCGATTTTCGCGGATTCGGTGAGCGGGGCGGTCAACCGCTGATGCAACAGCCGCGCCCCGGCCGCGGTGACGGTGCAATCGATCACCGACAAAAGACTGCCGCGGCGCTCGCCCGATAATGTCTCGGTCAATTCGAGATTGCGCCGGGTGGCCGCGTCGATGGCCATGCGCCCCGTATCCGCTTCGCGTTTCAGCGGCTTCAGCCCGGCGCGCTTGCCCTTCTGCGTGAGATCGAGATAGCCGACCAGCGCGCCGGCAGCCGACAATTCGGCGCGGGAAAATACTCCGAAGCCGTCGAGCATGGCCACGCCATAAAGGTCTTTCAGCAGGCGCTCGCCGGTGTTCGAATCGAAACTCGATCCGGGCCGGAGCGTCAGCAGCGGTCCCAATTCCTTCAACGCCGGTGCGAGCGTCTCATCGCCCAAAAGCGCATCGGGCGCCAACAGCTCGCGCGGCGCCAGCCGTGCCAGGGCCTGGGAAAGATCGCTCGCGCGAACCGGCTCGACGGCAAAATCGCCGGTCGAGATGTCGGCTGAAGCCAGCGCCAATTCGCCACCGGCACGCCCCAAAGCGGCAAGCACCGAAGGCGCGCGCGCATCGAGCAGCGATTCCTCCGTCAGCGTGCCGGGAGTGACCAGCCGGATGACCTCACGCCGGACCGGCGCTTTCGGGCCGCGCTTCTTGGCGAGGGCCGGATCTTCCATCTGTTCGCAGACGGCCACCCTGAAGCCTTTGCGGATCAGCTTTTCCAGATAGGCCTCGGCGGCATGGACCGGCACCCCGCACATGGGGATGTCCTCGCCCAGATGCTTGCCCCGCCGGGTGAGCGCGATATCGAGGGCAGCCGCCGCCTTTGCCGCATCGTCGAAGAACAGCTCGTAGAAATCGCCCATCCGGTAAAAGAGGAGATAATCGGCATGTGCCGCCTTGATCTCCAGATACTGTGCCATCATGGGCGTGGCTGTATCCAACGCCGGCGCATCGCGTCCGTTCGGGTTGCGCGCATCCGCAGGGTCAGGAGCGTAGGTTTCAGCCATGCGTCGAAACTAGCAGACGGTTTTGCCCGCGGACCAGCAACGGCGCCGAAGCGGCGCACTTGTCCCCATCTTCGCCATTACGGCTTCGACCATTGAACCCCTGCCCGCATCGGCCCAAACTCGCGGAAAATATTTGGAGAATCGCCCCGCATGGCCGTCCGCCCGTCATTCACCGAACAAGAAGCCCTGGATTTTCACGCCGGCGACAAGCCCGGAAAGCTCGAAATCCGCGCCACCAAGCCGATGGCGACCCAACGCGACCTTTCGCTCGCTTATTCGCCCGGCGTGGCGGTTCCCGTGCGCGCCATCGCCGCCAATCCGGACCTCGCCTATCTCTATACGACGCGCGCCAACCGCGTGGCGGTGATATCCAACGGCACGGCCATTTTGGGCCTCGGCGACCTCGGGGCGCTGGCCTCCAAGCCGGTGATGGAGGGCAAGGCCGTCCTCTTCAAGCGGTTTGCCGATATCGATGCCATCGATCTGGAGATCGACACGTCCGATGTCGAATCCTTTATTGGCGCGGTGCGCTATCTGGGTCCCACCTGCGGCGGAATCAATCTCGAAGACATCAAGGCGCCGGACTGCTTCATTATCGAGACGCGGCTGCGCGCGCTGATGGACATTCCGGTCTTCCACGACGACCAGCATGGCACCGCCATCATCACCGCGGCCGGCTTCATCAATGCCCTGCAGCTCACCGACCGCAAGATCGAGAACACCAGGATCGTGGTGAATGGTGCCGGTGCCGCGGGCATCGCCTGCATCGATCTGATGGTTGCCATGGGCCTGGCGCGCAGCAATGTCATTCTCTGCGATACGAAGGGGGTGATCTATAGCGGGCGCAAGGAGGGCATGAATCAATGGAAGGCGCCCTATGCCTCGGAAACCAATGCCCGCACGCTGGAAGAGGCACTCGATGGCGCAGACGTGTTTGTCGGCCTGTCGGCGAAAGGCGCCGTAACGCCGGCCATGGTCGCGAAAATGGCGAAGGAGCCGATCATTTTCGCGATGGCCAATCCCGATCCCGAAATCACGCCGGAGGAGGTGCGCGAGGTGCGCGCCGACGCCATCATCGCCACCGGGCGCTCGGATTACCCCAACCAGGTGAACAATGTGCTGGGCTTTCCCTACATCTTCCGCGGCGCACTGGATGTGGCGGCGACCACCATCAATGAGGAGATGAAGATCGCGGCCGCCCAGGCACTGGCCGCTCTGGCCCGCGAGGAGGTGCCCGCCGAAGTGGCGAGCGCCTATCGCGGCATCCACTATGCCTATGGACGGGACTACATCATTCCGGTGCCGTTCGATCCCAGGCTGATTGTACGCGTGTCATCGGCGGTGGCCGAGGCGGCGATGAAAACCGGCGTCGCGCGCCGTCCGATCGCCGATTTCGAGGCGTATCGCGCGCGGCTGGCGAAACGGCTGGGTTCGTAAACCCCGAACCGGCTTCGAGCTTGCGCCGCATTCGAATAAAAGACCGATAAAATCCAATCCTATGGATTTGCGCCTTTTCAAGACTTTTGTCTTAGAAAACGGCCGCCACCATTTGACGAAAATCTCAACCAATTCATCCGAAAATGGCCAGCATCCCCGGAGAGCGGTAGCTTCCTGTGCACGGTCCTTCGCATTATTCGCTTCTCATTTTCGCTCTTGCCGCCATTTTCGGCGCCATCGGCGTCCTTCATCTTTTGGGTCCGCGTTTCCTCCGCGAAGCCTATGAGCGGTGGGATTATGGGCAAAGGCTGCGGCTGATCACCGGTTTTCTCGAAATCCTGGCGGCAATCTGGCTGGCAAATCCGGACACCAGAGCGTGGGGCATTGGCCTTGCCGCGACGATCAATTTCGGTGGCGTGCTCACGCTGCTGCATCATCGCCAATATCTTCAGGCCTTGCCCGGCATCGCGATCATGACCGCTTTCCTGCCGGCGACCCTGGCCATCCCACCGGCGCCGTTTCCGATCCGTTTCATCACGGTTGCGGAAACCGTCACGGCTCAGCAGCCCGCGATTGCCGCAAAACCCGCGACAATCCCTCAGAAGAATACCGTCAGCCCAAGGACCATGTTGACCGTGACATCGTCATCGGAGAGCGGCAGGAGAATGGTTTCGAATCTCGAATAGGGCCTGGTCGGAAGCCAATAAAGCCCGCCGGTGGACATCCAGGGTTCATGCGTGGCCACGATATGATCGCCCACGTCGCACAGCCGGTCCGCCGAAACCTTGTCCGTCTTCTCGTGCAGAAAATGCCCTGTCCAGTCCGTCCCCTGATAGGCAACCTGCGCGGTGCCGTGCAGCCGCACGCGGAAACGCCGCTCGCGCGGCGCGTCCGCGAATACGTCGATCAACATCAGATGGGGCAGCAAATCCCGCATTTTCCCGGGCTCGAAATCCCGCCGCGCCGGCATGCTCCGTTTGCCGCGGAGATTTTGCCACAGCCGGTACAGGGTCTTGAGCTCAGGCCGGCATTCATCGATCGATAAAAGTCGAGTGTCGCTTCCGGGGACAATCACACTCTGTGACATCATGCCGTTCTGCCCCAGCCATTGTTGCGCCGAGAAGCGAAACAAAATTCGGCGCCATATTTGGCGGCGCAGGAAATCTATCGGAAAACTGCATTCCGGGCGAAACGGATTTGCAAGTGGCGAAAGAGGTGACGTCCCGATTTGGCACGGGCACGCACGACAACGGTCATGGGACCGGCGTGTCGACGATGCGCTCTTCCTGTGAAACGCCAAGCGTTCGCCAATCCGTTGTTTTTGGAACGATGCCTTCGAAGGAGGTCAGCTTGAGGTGCGGGATATGAGGCTGCGTCGTGCCGATGGCCGGGCCGCCCTCGCGCATGCGCTTGGCCGCGGCAATCATCTGCCGGCGAAACTGGATCACCGCGATATCGCTCATGCCGAGATTGTCCGCGCTGCGCTCGCTGATGGGCCCCATCGACTCCCACATCGCCATGTCCTGGGACGGAATGCCTTTGATGCCCGTGAAATCGCCGAGCTTCATAGCTTGGCGATCCTGCAGGAAGCGATTTTCCAACGTGCGGATCTTGCGATAATTCTCGTCGAGGTCGATGCCGACCTGGGCGCCGCAGAATTTGCGCCAGGCTTCCTGCGCGATGCCTTTGGTCTCGTGCCACGCGATCCAGTAGAACATCGTGTTGGTGTCGTCGATCGGCACCAGCATCTGCGCCAATTTGTATTGATCGTTTGGCGGAATGATCACTGTGAAAGGCGCGACGAACAGCGTCACGCGGACATAATCATGGGTTTCCGCATTCACGATCGGCTTGCGAATGGCGGCGTAGCGAAACCCGAAGCTCGTGAGGTGAACCTTCATGCGCGGCGCTTTGTCTGTGGAAGGCCGCGGCCAATTCTCTTCGGTCGCTTTTGCGCCATCGACAG
>DATARE010000445.1:0-2239 GCA_036264295.1 Micropepsaceae bacterium
GATCCGACGGGTTTCGCTGCGCTCACCCCATCCTGCGCGCTGCTGATGCTTTGCCTATCCATCGATGTTCGGCGCTTTACAAGGCGACCAACTTCGGCCGCCCCGGCCTCGTCAATGCCCTCGTGCCGCAAGACTCCGCGCTCGCACAAGGAAACAATGCCGGCTTCCGAAGCCGTTTCGCTCGCCTCTTGTCCGAGAATTCCAAATTAGCCATCCTGTTTCCATAAGATAGAGGGGGGAACAGATGTATCGGCTCGGAACCCTGTGCATACGCGTTTGCATCGCGGTTTTGTTCACCGGTTTCGCACCTGCCGTCAGCCTCGCCGCTGCGCCCATATTGCCGGTGTGCAGCTGGCCTTTCGAAGTGACCGGGCAAGGCATTACCAATGTCGCGACGCCGGATACGAACGCCACCTATTGGGTAATGCCGCTGGATGTGAGCCGCTGGAGGGCGATGGTCATCCACGGCCAATATCCGGATGCCCGGTTTTTCAACCTCAGCACCTATGCGGCAAACGGCTCTTTCATCGACACCATCTACGACCAGCGCATCGTTCCCGACCTTGGGAGCGTAAACCCCTTTGCGCCGCCCGGTTCCGAAGCCGGTGGCAATTACACCGTGGCAATAAGCGGCGCCAATCAGGGATCGGGCAACGTCCTCAGCGCCGGGGGCAGCGGGTTCGCATTCATTGTGTACCGCATTTATCTCCCCGACAAAGGCTTGGACAGAACCGGCGGCGTCGGTGTCCCCACGGTCACTCTCACCGATTTCAGCGGAAATTCGCGCACGTTGAGGCCGTGCCCATTTGCTGATGCAGAGACGAGCCTCGGGAACTTGGTGCTTTTGCTTGAAGCTGCGGGGATGTCGGACGCGGCAAAATTCCTCGGAAGCATCCTGGCGCTCGCAAACCAGGCTCCGTTCGGCACATGCAGCCCAAACCAGACCGGTCCAGCGGTCGTCCCCTTCAGCACGGCGGTTCCCGGCGTCAATTTTTTCCCCAACCCACAAACGACCTATTTCCAGACCGCCAATCTTTGCTTCCAGCCGAACCAAATCCTGGTGATCAGGGGCAAAGCTCCCGTCTTTCCGAATACTTATCCCCCGCCTCCTCTGGGCGGTTCCGTCTTTGATCCGGCCTTCGATGGCCAGATCCAGCTGCGCTATTGGTCGATGTGCAACAATGTCGGGGTGCCTCCGAACCCGGTTGTGGCATGCGCGGCAGACGCGATGACCGAACTCGACGAGACCCAATCCTACACCTATGTCGTCTCCAATGATCCGGCGCCGCCATCGCTGCCGTCGGGCGTCACCTGGCTACCTTGGGGGCCAACCAACTTTCCGATAACGTTGATCTTCAGAACTATTCTCCCCGAGAACGGCTTTATGCCGGCGGGCGATTACGTGCCTATAGGCGCGCTCTGCGACCAGTCGCAATTGCAGGGATGCTTGGCTGCGGCAAGCAAGTAGGATGGGTTCGGCGCAGCTAAACCATCATCATGCGCCAAGTGCGCGTGCCTCGGTGTTGAGATCGCACTTGGCGGAACGCCGCCCGCAATAGGTAAATATGATTTTCAACTGCGTGAGCCGGCAATCGGCCAGATCGGCCGCGAAGCAAATCACGGTGACAGTTTACTCAATTGAACGTTCGCGGGCCGTCATTGGAAATCCTCGATCCCAACAAGCCCGGCGGCTTATCATAAAATAGCCGTAATAGTGTGATAAACAGATCATCCATTCGGGAGATATTTTTTATGTTCATAAGACATTTGGTTGTTATTTACAACGGACAACAACCACGATCAGGCACTATTTTGCTGTTATTTCGCCGCCGGCGCGGCCAAGAAGCAAAGATTCGTGGCGATGATGAGACCCGTGGCTGTTTTCTCGCTGCATTCAACAGCGATAACAGCGCGCGCTGTTCAATTCTGCGCACCACACCACCGAGAGGTGGGCCTTGGATTTCGACAAGATGGCAGGGGCCGAAATCGAGCAGCTTTTTGGCGGCAACCAGTGAAATGGCTGCTGGATACGCAGTTGCTGCACTGGGCCGCAGCTGAGCCGGAGCGTTTGCCGGCTGCCACCCACAGGATGATCGCCCCCCGCGCAACCAACCGCTGTTCGTTGTGCACGCCGCGACGCCGACCTACACTCGTCCCGGGTCTGCCCGACTGGGGCGTAACGGGGGACGTCGCAATGCTATTGCGGTACTCGGCGAGAGTTCTCGCCGCTGCGGCATGT
>DATARE010000602.1:0-6883 GCA_036264295.1 Micropepsaceae bacterium
CCAATTGCATCACCGGCGCCGGATTCATGAAATGCAGCCCGATGAAGCGTTCGGGCCGGTCGGTCGAAGCCGCCAGCCGCGTGATCGAAATCGACGAGGTGTTCGTCGCCAGCATGGTGTTGGGATTGATGCGTGGGCAGAGGTCCTGAAAGATCTTGCGCTTGACCTGCTCGTTTTCGGTCGCCGCCTCGATGACGAGATCGCGGTCGCGCATCACGTTCAGCTCGCCCGCCACCTTGATGCGGGACAGAGCAGCATCGGCATCGCCTTGGGTGATGAGTCCGCGTGTCGCCTGACGGTGCAAATTGCGTTCGATCAGCGACCTCGCCCTGGAAAGCGCGTCGGCATTGATGTCTTCCATCACGACATCGTAGCCGCCAAGCGCACAGACGTGAGCGATACCGCTTCCCATTTGCCCTGCGCCGATGACGCCAATTTTCTCGATTTTCATTCTCTTCCCACCGCTGTTATGAGGCCCGGTTCGCGCATCTTCGGCGCTGAGGGGCTCATTTCTGGTCCAACGCTTTTTCAAATTCGGGCAAGGCTTCGAACAGATCGGCCACCAGCCCGTAATCGGCGACGCTGAAAATCGGCGCCCCTTCGTCCTTGTTGATCGCGACGATCACCTTGGAATCCTTCATGCCCGCGAGATGCTGGATGGCGCCGGAGATGCCCACGGCGATGTAGAGGTCAGGCGCCACGATCTTCCCGGTTTGGCCAACTTGGCGATCATTGGGCACGAAGCCTGCATCCACCGCCGCGCGGGAAGCGCCAACAGCGGCGCCCAATTTGTCGGCGATGCGCTCGATCAGCGCGAAATTGTCCTTGGATTGCAGACCGCGGCCGCCCGAGACCACGATTTTTGCGCCGGTCAGTTCCGGGCGCTCCGAACGCGTGAGATTCTCGCCGACGAAGCGCGAGAGATGGGGATCGGCCGCCGGCGCAACGTTTTCGATTGCCGCGTTGCCGCTGCCCGCGATCGGGGAGAAGGCCGCCACCCGGACGGTGATCACCTTCTTGAAGCCCTTGGCCTCGACGGTTTGGATCGCATTGCCGGCATAGATCGGACGGCGGAACACATCCGGCGATACGACCGCCAGGATTTCCGAAATTTGCGGCACGTCGAGCCGGGCCGCGACGCGCGGCAGGACGTTCTTTCCATTGGCCGTGGCCGGGGCGAGGATCGCATCGTAAGGACCTGCCAGCGACAACAGCAGCTCCGCGACGGGTTCCGCCAGAAAATTCGCGTAGCGCGGATCGTCGGCGACCAGAATCTTCTCCACGCCGGCCAATTTGGCCGCCTGTTCGGCAACCGCTCGGCACTGGTGGCCAGCGACCAGCACATGCACCGGCGTCGAAATCTGCGCCCCGGCGCTGACGGCTTTGGCGGTCGCCTCGTCGAGCGCCACATTGTTGTGTTCGGCGAGGACGAGGGCTGGCATCAGATCACGCTCCGCTCGCGCAATTTGGCGACCAATTCGGCGGCGGAGGAGACTTTCGCACCGGCGCGGCGTTTTTCGGGCTCGCACACTTCCAGCACCTTCAGGCGCGGGGCCGGATCGACGCCGTAATCGGCCATCGTCTTCTCGATAATGGGCTTCTTGCGCGCCTTCATGATGTTCGGGAGCGAGGCATAGCGCGGTTCGTTCAAACGCAAATCGGTGGTGACGATGGCCGGAAGGTTCAGAGAAACCGTCTGCAACCCGCCATCCACCTCGCGCGTGACCGCAACATTGCCATCGCCTAATTCAACCTTGGCCGCGAACGTCCCTTGGGGCCATCCCAGCAAAGCCGCCAGCATCTGGCCGGTCTGGTTGCAGTCATCGTCGATGGCCTGCTTGCCCAAAATGACGAGATCGGGATGTTCGGCCACGCATATGGCTTTCAGAACCTTGGCCACGGTCAGCGGCTCAAGCTCGCCCTCATGCTTCACCAGAATGGCGCTGTCTGCACCCATGGCGAGTGCTGTGCGCAGCGTTTCCTGGGCGCCTTGGGGCCCGATGGAGACCGCCACAACCTCGGCAATCTTGCCCTTTTCCTTAAGCCGCACCGCTTCCTCAACCGCGATCTCGTCGAAGGGGTTGATGGACATTTTGACATTGGCGAGATCGACGCCCGTGCGGTCAGCCTTGACCCGGACGGCGACGTTGAAATCGATCACCCGTTTCACGGGGACGAGGATTTTCATCGCGAGAAAATGCCTTAATTTGGCAAGGCTGTTGCGGTGCCATAATTTTGTGCGCTGCAATAACTAAGGGTGGGCGGGTGCCCTGTCAACGAAGGGTCAAAGAACATGGCTTCGGCGTGGCTGCACAATCGCAAAGTAAGCGTCATTCCGCCGCACGGGCCCCGAAAGCGGCAACGCGGCCATTCCACTTATGCGGTTGCGCGAACGGCCATGCTCGCCATTAGTGCGCGATCGGTTCCAGCCCGGCTTCTACCATCACAGGCCGCGATTCCGCCCCCGCCATGACCTTCAACAGGGCCCGGGCGAGGTCCGGATTGGCGCTGTTGATGCCAATGGCCCCGGCATAGGTGGAGGGGTTCTGTACGGCCGCAGGCAATGGACCCACGACCTTGGCGCCCTTGATGGGCTTGATCTCGCTGATAAAGGAAATGGCGATATCGGCCTCGCCGGCGGCCATTTTCTGGACTGCTTCGCCGCCGGTCTTGGCAAAGACCGACTTCTTCATCACGTCGTCGGTGATACCCATCTTTTGCAACAGCGAAACAATCGCGGCGCCGGCCTGTCCGCCAACCTTGGGATCGATCCAGGCAACCGATTTCGCCGCCACCAAGCGTGCCTTCAGGGCATCGACCGTCGAGATGTCGGGCACCGGTGCGCCATCGCGCACCGCCACCCCGATCAGCGCGCGGGCGAGATCGATGCGCGAACCCGGAACGACCAGCTTTTCTTTCTCCAGCGCATCCATGCCCACAGCGGTCACTTCGACGACATCGACCTTTTCACCGGCGCGCACTTTGTCCTGCACGACGCCCGTGGTGCTGGCGAAGAAATCGAGCGTGTGGCCGTTCTTCTTGGCGAAGTCTTCGCTCACCTGCTGAAGCGCGTGCGCCATGGCGCCGCTGACCATGACCTTCACTTGCGCGGCATTTGCGCTGCCGGCGAAAAGAAGCGAGCACGCCATGGCCGCGGCGGTGAAATGTTTCAACATGCGTCTCCCCCAAAATCGTTTGCACGTCATTGCCGGTCCTCATCCTGAGCTTGTCAAAGGATGAGCCCGGCGATGACGGATGCATATAAACACAGTCTCGTCGCGTGTCAGCGAACCTGGATTTTCACCAGCTTGGATGGCGGACGGTAGGCCGGCACCCACACGGTTGGACGCGGAGCGCCCACTTCCACCTTCAGATCGCGCACCTCGTAATTCGACGGCGTCATGTACTCCGTCGATTTTCCGTTTGCCATGTCGATGCTGTAGAGGCGATCGCTGCTGAAATCATGCGTCCAGACGATCCCGTTCTTGTCGTCGGCGGATGCCGAATAGGGCTCCGCATAGGGCGCCGTGTAGGGTTTGCTGCCAGGAATGAGCGGATATTCCTTCAGCTCCTTTTTGTCCGGATCGAACATCAGCACCTGACCGGCATAGAATTCTGCCGCCCATAGGCGATCCTTGCCATCGATCTGGCCACGGCGCGGCCCCGACATCGGGGTGGGCACCTGGTAATCGGTGTATTGAATCGTCTTGGGATCGAAGATCCCGATCTTGTCGTCGCGCCAGATGTAAAGATCGGTGCGGCCCTTGGAATCGGTGTCGATGTCGTAGATGCCGCTGTTCTTCGGGATCGGGAAGATCGTGCGCTTCAGCGTGTCGCTGCTGGTGTCGATCTTGGTGAGCTGGCCATTTTCGCTCAGGTGCCAGACATTGTTGTCCGGATCGAGCCCGAACATCGCGTCGCCCGATGACCAGGCGGTGAATTTCCCATTCTTGGGATCGTATTTGACGGTGCCGTGGTCCATGCCGACGATGACATCGCCCTTGCGATCGAATTGAAGCTCGTGCGCGCCGCCGCCCGGCTGGCCGGGACGGCCGTCGCCCGCGCCCATCGCCTCGCGCCCCGCACCCGCAGGCAGCGGGAACGGCATCTCCTTGGCTTCGCCAGTGCGGATGTCGAGCCGCCCGAGCATGTAAGAGAAATGATCGGTGTAATAAGCGAATTCCTTGTCCATGATGACATCGTGCGGCCACACATATTGGCGGTCGCCGCGCAGCATGAACGTATCGCGCTGTCCCCCGCGCGGCAGATCATATTCGGTCACCACAAGATTGGTGGAGGCAGCATCGGTCGGGCGCGGACGGGATTTGAACGGGATATTGTCCGACGAACCGGGCCCGCGGATCGAGGTCAGATAATCCGCGAGCGGTTCGATCATGTTTTTCTGGCTGAAGGCATAGGTGCCCGGGGTGTCGGCGTTGGCGGCGCGGCCGGCCATCATCCTGATGACCTTGACCCAGCCATCATGGGTGCGCGGAACCTGCAGCGCCCATTGCAGCGTGTGGCAATTGCTGCATTGGGAGAACAGCACCTTCTGTTGATCCGTACCCGGAAGACCGGCGATGATCTCCGATGCGGTGGCGTCGTCATAGGCGACGGGCTTGGCTTTCAGCTTGAAATCCACCTTGGTGGATTTGCCTGCCGCGATGGCGATGCGGTCCTTGTTCACGTGCTCGAAATCGGGAAGATCGACTTTCACCGTGTAGGAGCCGGGACGTACATCCGACCACGCGGGGAAGGAATAATCGCCGGCTTTGTCGGTGTAGACGGCGACCGTGATGGCGCTATCGTTGAGATGCGCCTTCACCGGAATGCCGGCCAGCGGCTTGCCGTCGGACGAGGTCACTTTGCCCGCCAGCAGCGAGACCTCTTCGGCGGATTGCGATTGCACCGGCATCAGCACGCCATAGGCGCATGCCAAAGCAACAATTCCCGTAGCCACACCTGCAAGATAACGGCTTTTGATTTGCGGCATGCGCGTTCTCATCGCTCGGACCCTCCCGGTTTCACCAGCGCCGCGATGATACGCCGCAGTGGCGGTGGGCGGCAACAGAACCCGAAAAAGAGAGCGGGACCGGAACCATCGGGCAGAGGCGGTTTTCCTGCTTTTTGCAGGAAACCATTGCTGGGATGGCCCCTTAAGACGGCACGCGCACCGGCCGTTCGGAATATTCCAACCCCTTGGCGGTCTCGATGCTGCGCCGGAAGGCCACAGGATCGGCGATGGTGGGAAGCTCGACCGCATCGACGCCCGTGCCTTCGATACGCAGGCGCCCATAGCCCCAGATACGGCCCCAGATGCTTTGCCGGACCCGCACACCTTCGATGTTGTGCAGTGCGATTTCATTGGTGTGCAACGCGACGAGACCGGTCTTTTTCACGAAGCGATGCGAGGTGATTCCGATTTCGGTGGTCCAGCGGCAGACCATCAGGCGCAAAAACGCGATCACGCCCAGCGCGAGCAGAACGAGCGCCGCAATGATGAAGGCTTCGCGGCTATCTCCCTTGGCGTAGAGCAGCACCGCGGCAAGCAGAATCGCGGGGAGGATCGGCGCAAGAACGGCTTTGGCTGTGTACAGCCAATGGAAATGGCCGATTGCGACGATGCGCTCTCCTTCACCCAGCGATCTCTGAATATAGGACATGGATGCGCTCTGCATGGTTTCGAAAAGAAACGGACGAAGCTCCGCTCCTGTTCCTCGGGCAACAAATCTCGCGCTTGGTCATTTATTTCCCCCTCCCCTTGCGGGAGGGAGGGCAGGGGGAGGGTATGCTCGCGCATTGCTGCATCGATCCGATCCAGTACGTCCTCTATATTCTCGAAAACATGGACATTCCAGAATCGCAGAACGCGAAAATTTTGCCTGTGCAGCCATTCGGTTCTGCGGTGGTCATGCTCCATCTGTGCGTCGTCAGTGTGCGTGGCGCCATCGACCTCGATGACGAGGCGTGCCGGCAGCAAACGAAATCGCCGAAATAAGGACCGAGCGGAAATTGCCGGCGGAAACGAAGGCCGTGAAATTTTTTGCGCCGCAAATGGTGCCATAGCTTCTTTTCGGCTTCGGTCGACTTCTTGCGCAACGCGCGTGAACGGAGCGTTGCTTTACCCCTCCCCCTCGCCCCCTCCCGCAAGGGGAGGGGGGATTTTGAGGGCTGGTCCTTGTCCATTTTTTGCGCCCGGCGAAGAACTGCCAATTCTAGCAGCCTCGCCATTGGGCTGGGACCGTTATATAGGCCCGGCCGGTGCATAAAAAATCACGGCACAATGCAATTATGAATCCGCTACTGTTCCTCGGGCACCAAATTGTACGTTGTGTTAGGGTCGAACTACGGTTTTGAAACGTCGAAACGCATCAGAACAACCGTGCCATAGGGTTCAGTTTCAACATTTGCGTCTTGAGGGACATAAAAGCCGGCGCGCTCATACAGCCTTCGCGCGATCACATTGTCTTCGTAGACCCTAAGCGTGATTTTTTCCACGCCCAAAGAGCGGGCCACGTCTTTGGCGTAGGCAATCATGAGTGAGGCCAACCCACGCCCTCTAAGATTGGGCGCGACCGCGAAGCGCCCCAAATGCAAGCGGCGCTCTTCCGGTAAATGATAGAGAAAATACGTGCCGCACACGCAACCGCGTTCATCGGCCAATACATAGTAGCGTCGTTGCGGATCAAGGAATTGCTGCGCAAGCCAGTTCGCGGTGAGCGGGTCTGGGACTTCGAGACCGCCCCAAATCACAGCATCGCGATGGGTGGAAAACCATGAGACGATTGTCTCGGCGTCCAGCGAGCATGCCGCACGAATGCTCTGTGGGGTCATCAGCCTGCTTTACCCCTCCCCCTCGCCCCCTCCCGCAAGGGGAGGGGGG
>DATARE010000486.1:0-7230 GCA_036264295.1 Micropepsaceae bacterium
GATCCTGCTGATGGGCGGGCTCGTTGGCCGGCTGTTCCATGAATTCGCCTTGACGCTCTCTATCGCAATCCTGATTTCGCTGGTTCTCTCGCTGACCACCACGCCGATGATGTGCGCCTATCTGGGGCTGCACCGGCGCGACCGTCGTCAGGGTTGGTTGATGCGCATGTCGGAACGTGTTTTCGTGCGCGCGCACCGCGCCTATGACCGCTCCTTGAGCTGGTCGCTGTCGAATCCGGGCACGATCATGGTCATTCTGGCGCTGACCATCGGGCTCAACATCTATCTCTTCACGATTATTCCGAAGGGATTTTTCCCGCAGCAGGATACGGGGAGCATTGTCGGCGGCATTCGCGCCGACCAGAGCATCTCCTTTCAGGCGATGCAGCAGAAGTTCAAGCAATTCGTCGACACGGTCCACCAGGACCCCGCGGTCCAAAGCGTGGAAGGATTCTCCGGCCGCGGCGGCCAAACCAATAGCGGCTTTATCTACGTGAATCTGAAGCCGCTCGCACAAAGAAAGGAATCCGCGGACCGGGTGATCGCGCGTCTGCGAAATCGTCTTGCCAATGTGGCAGGCGCGCGCTTGTTCCTGGCGCCCGTGCAGGATTTGCGCGTGGGCGGCCGGCAAGGCAACGCGCAATATCAATACACCATCCAATCCGACACCTTGTCGGAATTGGAGACATGGGTGCCGCGCATCACCGATGCCCTGCAGAACGTTCCCGAATTGGTGGACGTGAATTCCGACCGCCAGGAAGCCGGCCTCGATGTCGAACTGCAGATCGACCGGGCGACGGCGGCGCGGCTGGGCGTCACGGCCTCGCAAATCGACAACACGCTGTATGACGCGTTCGGCCAGCGTCAGGTTTCGACGATCTACAAGGACCTCAATCAATATCACGTGGTGATGGAGGTGGCGCCTGCCTTCTGGCAGAGCCCCGAAACGCTGAAGGACATCTATGTCAGCACGGCGGGCAACATCACGGGCACCGCGGCAAGCGGCGGCATCGTCACTTCGGTGCCGAGTGCCGCGGCCGTAAACGCCACGAACCCGTCGAGCCCGGCAAACCCCACAACCGGCGTGGCCGGTGCTATCGACAGCACTGCGGCCGATCCCACCGCTGTGCAGAATCAGGCCCAGAACCAGATCGCCAATACGGCGCGCGGCGGCGCCTCCGCCGGTGCATCGGTGAGCACACGGGTCGAGCGCATGGTGCCGCTCGCCGCCTTCAGCCGCTATGCGCCGGGCACGACGCCCTTGTCGGTCAATCATCAGGGCCCATTTGTCGCCACGACCTTTTCCTTCAATCTTCCGGAAGGTGAACCGCTGTCGGTTGCGGTGGATGCGATACAGCGCACCATGGGCGAGCTTCACGTGCCGATCTCCGTACACGGAACATTCGCCGGCACGGCGGCCTCGTTCCAATCGACGCTTGCCTATGAGCCGCTGCTGATTCTGGCGGCCATCGTCACGGTCTATATCGTCTTGGGCGTGCTGTATGAGAGTCTGGTCCACCCGATCACCATCCTGTCGACACTTCCGTCCGCCGGCGTAGGCGCCGTTCTGGCCTTGCTGATGTTCGGGGCGGAGTTCAGCCTCATCGCCTTGATCGGCGTTATTCTGCTGATCGGCATCGTGAAGAAAAACGCCATTATGATGATCGATTTCGCGCTGACGGCGGAACGCAGCGAAGGGCTGGAGTCGCGCGAGGCGATTTACCGCGCCGCTCTGTTGCGGTTCCGTCCCATCATCATGACCACGCTGGCCGCCATTTTCGGCGCACTGCCGCTGGCGCTCATTACCGGTGACGGTGCGGAACTTCGCCAGCCGCTCGGCATTTCGATTGTCGGAGGCTTGGTGGTGAGCCAATTGCTGACGCTCTACACAACGCCGGTGGTCTATCTCTATCTGGATCGCTTCGGGATTTGGGGCAGCCGCACCTGGAAACGCTGGTATGACGGTCTCCTGCGGCGGCCAAGGATGGCTGCACCATGAAACGGACGCTCCTTTTGGTTCCGCTGGCTGCGACGCTTTGCGGATGCGAACTGGGACCGAATTACGCGCGCCCCGCCGCGCCCGTACCGTCCGATTACCGGGAGAGCCGCGGCTGGATGCCGGCCTCGCCGCAACAGGCGGCGGGCTGGGAAGATTGGTGGGCCATTTACAATGATCCCGTGCTGGATGCGCTGGAAAAACAGGTCGACATCTCGAATCAGAATTTGAAGGCGGCGGAGGCGGCCTATCGTGTCGCGCGCGCCGAAGTCGGCATCGAACGGGGCGCGTTGCTGCCCACCTTCACCGCCAATGCGTCGGTGCGGAAGACGGGCGGCGGGTCCCGCAACACCATCGTCGGAGCCGGCGATGCCAGCGGAACGTCCGTGGTTACCAACAGCAGCAGAAGCAGCACCACCTATCAGACCTCGCTCGGCGGCAGTTGGGACCTCGATGTTTGGGGGCGCATCCGCCGCACGGTGGAGGGCGGTGTGGCAACTGCCCAGGCCAGCGCCGCCGATATCGCAGCGGCGCGGCTGTCGGCGCAATCGCTGTTGGCGGTGGATTATTTCCAGCTTCGCGCCGCCGATGAAGAAGCGCAATTGCTCAACGCCACGATTCAGGATTTCGAACTCGCGCTGCAAATCGCGCGCAACCGTTTCCAGGTCGGCATCGCCACCGAAGCCGATGTTCTGGCGGCGCAAACCCAGATCGACAATGTACAGGCCCAACTCGTCAATCTGCAACTGACGCGGGCCGAGATGGAACACGCCATCGCGACGTTGACCGGCAAACCGCCGAGCGAGCTTGCGGTCGCGGCGACCAATCTGCCGACGATTATTCCCGTGGTGCCGGCCGGTGTGCCATCCACCCTGCTCGAACGACGGCCGGATATCGCATCGTCGGAATACACCATGGCCGCGGCCAATGCCGATATCGGTGTCGCCATTGCGGCTTGGTATCCGGATTTGACGCTTACCGGGTCTTATGGATTTGCCTCTTCTTCGCTGGGTTCGCTGTTCAGCGCACCCAATTCGGTGTGGTCGCTTGGACCCTCGCTGGCAGAGGTGATCTTTAATGGTGGCGCACGCGAGGCCCAAACCGAGCAGGCGCGCGCCCGTTACGATCAGGCGGTCGCCACCTACCGCCAGACCGTTCTGACGGCGTTCCAACAGGTCGAAGATCAGCTCGCGGCACTGCGCGTGCTGGAACAGCAAGCGGCGGTGGAAAACCAGACCGTCAGCGACGCGCGCCGGTCCGAAGAACTTGCGCTCAACCAATATCGCGCAGGCACGGCCGATTTCACCACCGTCATTACCGCGCAAACGACCCGCTTCAATGCAGAAAACGCGGCTCTCAGCGTGCTCAATCAGCGGCTGGCTGCAAGCGTGAATTTCGTTGTGGCGCTGGGCGGCGGCTGGGACAATTCGCGGCTGCCACAGCCCGGTTTCTTCTACAGACTTCCAGAGGTCACGGCGAATGACGGTCCTTCCCAGGCCGCAACGCCGGTGAGCGTTGGAAGCCCGTGAGTTCGCCGTTCTTGTTGCGCTCCGGTTGAAGGTCGGGTTTGATCCGGCAAAGGCCTGTCAAAACGGCCGGGAGGACAACATGGGCATATCGCGGCGGGAACACGCCTGGTTTGGAGCCGGCGGTCGCGCGGTTCTGGCGGCATCGGTCCTCGGCATGTTGTGTGTGAGCGCGCCGGATGCGCAGCAAACCGCCTCCCCGAAGCTGTCGGCGGTGGATCCGGCAATGCTGTCCTCCACCGCGGAAATCCAAAGCTGGCTGGACCAAAAGGATTCGTTCGGCCCCGCTTACACCGCCGGGCCGGGGTGGAAAAAATTCATGGCGTTGCTCCATGCCGAAATGAAATCCATGGGGCTGGTCAACATCACCGACGTGCCCTTTCCCTATACGCGCTGGTACACGAGCGAATTCCCCGACAAGAGCGGTTGGTCGCTGAGCTCCGACGGCAAGGCGGTCGATGTTGCATCCTATGGCACGCAATCGGGCTCCACCGGGTCCGGGGGCGTCACCGCGCCCATGATCCTCTACGATCTCAATCTGCCGGTTGCGCAGCGGCCGCCGCTGTCGGCGCTTGCCGGCAAGATCGTGGTGGTGAAGCAGCAACCCTTTGCGACGCTGGGCACGCCGCAACGCGTGCCGTTGGGCGTGCCGGCACCGGCAACAGCATCCGCCTATTGCGGCAACCCGCCTTCCTGCACACCGCCCGAAGCGGGCGAAGGCAATCCCTCGCCGCAATGGGGCATGCCCGGCGCACCGGCGTCCTATAAGGACTACGAATACAGATCGGATTCCAGCACGTTCCCGACGCCTTTGTTCGAGAAGATTCCCGTCAGCGTCGAATCGAGCTTTCGCAATCGCGACCAATTCGGACAGATACGCGAAGTCATCACCACTGTGCTGATGCCCTCGGGCGCGGCCGCTGCCGTCACAGTGATGGACATGTCACCGCTCGCATCGCAAGGCACGCGCATTCATCCCACCCCGCGCCAGTTCAACGTGCCGCTTCTGATGCTCGATCGTGTTGCCGGGGCAAAAGTGCTTGCCGATGCCGCGGCCGGAAAAACCGCGAAACTGGTTCTGGACGCGCATGAAGAAGAAAGCGCCAACGCCTTCGAGACCGTGGCCGTGCTGCCGGGAAGGAATTTCGGCACGCCGGACGATCAATCGGTCCTGCTTGCGACCCATGTGGATGGCCCCAGCATCGTGGAGGATGATGGTGGTCTGGCGATTCTGTCGGTGCTGCATTATTACGCCGGCATTCCCCAACGCGAACGGCCCAAAAGCATCATCGTCTATTTGGAATCCCGCCATTTCGTGCCCGGCACGGAGGCGAGCTATCCTTTCGACACCGTGAAGCTGCACCCCGAGCTGTTCAAAACCGTCGTGGGTGGCCTCGCGCTGGAACATTTCGGCGGCCTGCAATTTGCGGAAAAAGGCGATCTCTACGCCGCCACCGGACGCCCGGCCACCACCTATGTGTGGGGCTGGCCCAACCGTTTGGCGATTGCCGAAGCGACCAAGGCGATAAATGATTCCGCACTGCCGCGCGCGATCAATGATGTGCCCGCGCGTCCCGGCATGAATGGCAAAGCGCAACAGGGTTGGCTCGGCGGCGGCTTCTCGCGCTATCTCGTCGATCTTGGCGGCTGGCCCGGCTGGCACATTTCCGGCGACTGGCCGAGCGCGGGTTTTCAAGCCTATTACCCGGCCGCGAAGAGCCGGGTCAGTGCCGAGGTTTTCCGCAAGCAATCCGCTTTGGCGGTGCAGCTCGTCAGTACGCTGATGACAAAGGACGTGATCGCGCTTGCCCCTGCCTGGGGTTATCTCGAAACAGATATAGCGACGCTGGATGACGAAGCCTTTATGGATCGCGGATCGGCACCCGCATGGCGTGCAATGCTGGCCAAGCAGTTCAACGCAGTGTTCGAAAAGGTCCAATCGGGAAATTATGACGACGCCGCCGCAATGCTGACGGTGTTGTCCGCGGATGCCGATCACATGTTGACAGCCAAAGAGAGCGGCCAGCTCAAGCGGCAGATTGCAAACGCGGCAAAAATGGCGGAGCACGGTCGACAGTGGAGCGCCAAAAGCGCGGCACAGCATTAGCAATTTGTACGTTTTCGATCATTGCATTGCTTCTTGCGCATTCTTGTAAGCATATTTCCGTATTACAAACGGATGACTCTTTGCTTATTTTTGCAGCATGAATTCGCTGCCTCAAACAATCTGCCTGGTGGAAGACGACGAAGCCGTGCGCGATTCAATGTGCGCATTGCTGGAATCCCACGGCGTGACTGTTGACGCCTATCCTCGGCCGAGCGCGCTGCTCACCGCGGGACCGCATCCATGCGATTGCCTCATTCTTGATTATCACATGCCCGAAATGGACGGCCTTCAGCTTCTGAGCGAAATCCGCAAGCAAGGCCTGGGCGCGCCCGCCATCCTGATGACCGGACGCGGCGATCCGCAACTGGTCAGCCGTGCGTTGCAAGCCGGAGTCCATGCCATGCTGAACAAGCCGGTGGATGAGACTGTCTTGCTGCAATCCATCCGCGACGCAATCCGGTGTCAGGCCAAAGTCGCGCAGCGTGCCATCTAAGTAGTGTCCCCTAAGGACAAGCCCTGAATATTTTCGAATTGGGAGTCGGTTCATTCTGCACGCGTTCGTTGACGCCCACAGAGGAACCCATCATGTCCACCACCGAACTCCGCTCCGCCTTTGCTGCCCCCTCCCAGCCTCCCCTGGCGTGGCCGGTTGTCGGTGGAAAAGGGACGATGCCGGGCAACTCTGTGGGCGTCGACGACGATTTGCGCGCATTGCAGCGGATCGGCACGAAAGCCCGTTTTCTCCGCAACGAGACAATCTTCAGCCAGGATAATCCGGCCGTCAGCACCTATAAGGTCGTGAGCGGCGTCGTGAGGCTGTGCAAATACATGTCCGGTGGCCGGCGTCATATCGTTCAGTTCTTCTTCCCCGGCGATTTTTTCAGCGTCATGGAATTCAATGAGCAAAGCTTCACTGCCGAGGCGCTCACCGACATCGTGCTCACCTGTTATCCGCATGAGCAGCTGGCCGCGCTGGGCGAGGCCAAGCCCAGCATTCGCCGCCGGTTTCTCACGCTCTTGTCGCAACGGCTGGCCGAGATGGAAATCCATCTTACCGTGCTGGGCCGGCAAACCGCGAAGGAACGTGTGATCTCGTTTCTGCTTTCTCTTGCGGAGCGTATTGGCATGGATGAAGACAGGCTCGTCGATGTTCCGATGAACCGTCAGGAAATAGCCGAGCATTTGGGCCTTACCAATGAAACCGTCTGCCGGGTCGTGAGCGAATTGAAGCGTGCGGACCTGATTGAAACGCCCAATCACCGCCAATTCATTTTGAAAGATCCCGACTCGCTGCAGGCGCTCGCCGATGGCGAAGAAGACTTCGCGTGGCCAAATTTGGCGGCCGCTTAGGACCTCACCGCGCTTGGCGAAATTTTGCCGGAGATCGTTGCACAGCATTGAAAAAGAAAAGGCGGGAGCGCAACACGCACTCCCGCCTTTTTTAACTCACGCGAGCTTTAGTTCGCGCCCGCACCTGCGTTGGCCCCGGCAGCCCCGTTCGGGTTGCCCTTCACCGTTCCGTCCGGAAGCGTGACCGCCATGAACTGGCCGCCATGGGTCCCGTCCTTCAACGGATGAATGACCGCGGTGATCTTCATGCC
>DATARE010000607.1:0-1576 GCA_036264295.1 Micropepsaceae bacterium
TTGGCGAACAACTACAAATCCTTGCGCAGCCGCAGCAGGCCGCGTTCCGGCTTCTTGTCGAAGGAGTTGTTGTCCCATTTGGGGCCGCCGACCGCCCCGAAAAGAACTGCGTCGGCGGAATGCGCAAGTCTCATGGTCTCGTCGGTAACGGCCACGCCTTCGGCATCCAGCGCCGCGCCGCCTACGAGCGCGCGTTCAATCGCGAAAGAAAGGCCACGATTCTTTGCCAGCCAATGGACGACCCGCTCGGTCTCGGCCATCACTTCCGGGCCGATACCATCGCCGGGAAGCAGCAGGATTTTGTGCGTCATGAGGTCTGTCTTCCCGCTCAAGAAGAAAGAAGGGAGAATAGCCCGGCGGACCGGGAGGGAGGGGCCGCGTCTACACCCAAGGTTGGCTGAGTTTGCGGCTCGATTCGAAATCGGAAATCTTGTTCTCGTTGCGCAGCGTCAGACTGATGTCGTCCCAGCCATTCAGCAGACATTGCTTGCGGAAGGAATCGATCTCAAACTTGATGCAGCCGCCGTCCGGGCCGCGCAACTCCTGCTTTTCTAGATCGACACTAATGACTGCGTTGGCGCCGCGCTCGGCGTCGTCCATCAGTCTGTCCACATCCGCTTGCGGCAACGCGATCGGGAGAATGCCGTTCTTGAAGCAATTGTTGTAGAAGATATCGGCGAAAGACGGCGCAATCACACAGCGAATGCCGAAATCGAGAAGCGCCCACGGTGCGTGCTCGCGTGAAGAGCCACAGCCGAAATTCGCTCCCGCCACCAAAATCTGCGCTTTTTTGTATGCGGGCTTGTTGAGCACGAAATCGGGATTCTCGGACCCGTCGGATCGTGTCCGCATCTCGAAGAACAGCGCGGAAGCGAGTCCTGTGCGCTTGGTGGTCTTGAGGAATTGCTTGGGAATGATCATGTCGGTATCGACATTGACCATCGGGAGTGGCGCCGCGACGCCGGAAAGTGTCGTAAAAGGCTGCATGGCGGCGGAACCTAGCCGGTGAGGGCATGCGGCTCAAGCCGAATTTGCCGCTCACTGGACAGAGGATCGAAACCGCCCGATTCTCCGGTGGGAAAGGGAGACCGTGCCATGCTTTGGACCATGTTTCGCGCCGTTTCGGTGAATGTCTTGCCGGGTGCAGCAGCTCTGGCGCTCATCATAATGGTTCCCGTAGCGGCTCCAGCCGCCCACGTGCCTGGACCGGTGTCCGCGGTCGGACCGGCGTCCGCGGTCGGACCGGCGTCCGCGCCCGGACTCTGGAAGGTCTATGACGAATTTCTGGCGCACGCCAAATATGTCGACCTGACCCACACGATCGCCCCCAGCATCCCAGTCTGGAAGGGTTTTGGTCCGTCGAAATTCGCGCCGGCGGTAAATCCGCAAACCGGCAAACCCTATGATTACAAGACCGATGGCTTTGCCGCGATGCACTACGATCTCTCAACCGATCAGCTGGGCACGCAGCTTGATCCTCCGGCCCATTGGGCACCGGAATATCCCGCGATCGACGAACTGCCTGCGACCTATGCCGTTCGTCCGCTGGTGGTGATTTCCATCGTCGATCAGGTGA
>DATARE010000517.1:0-2951 GCA_036264295.1 Micropepsaceae bacterium
TCGCCGCGGGCGGGGGCAGCTTCGTACCGAAGCGTCCGCCGATTCCCGGCATCGAAGCCTATGAAGGACAATCGGTGTTCTATGCCGTGCGCAAGATGGAGCAATTCCGGGATAAGGATGTCCTGATCGCGGGCGGCGGCGATTCCGCACTCGATTGGACGCTCAACCTCGCGCCCATCGCCAAAAGCCTGACGCTGGTGCATCACCGCGACGGCTTCCGCGCCGCGCAGCACAGCGTCAACCGCATGCGCGAGCTGGTGCAGGACGGGAAAATCCAATTCCACGTGGCAAGCGTCAAAGCGCTGCACGGAACGCACGGTCAGCTTGAAGCGGTGACGCTGGCGAGCCCGGACAAGAAAGAATGGCGCCAGGAGACGAATGCGCTGCTGCCGTTCTTCGGCCTCACCATCAAGCTCGGCCCGATCGCCGAATTCGGATTGAACCTGCACGAGAATCTGATCCCCGTGGACACCGCCAAATTCGAAAGCGGCACGCCGGGTATTTTCGCCATTGGCGACATCAACACCTATCCCGGCAAACTGAAACTGATCCTCTCGGGCTTCCACGAGGCGGCGCTGATGGCGCAGGCCGCATTCCACATCTGCCGTCCGACGGAGAAATTGCGGTTCCAATACACGACGTCATCCTCGTCCTTGCAAAAGAAACTCGGCGTGGCGTAAGTCCCAACGCCTTGCCCTTCGACACGCTCAGGGTGAGGCGCTGATTTTTTCTCCTCATGCTGAGCCGGTCGAAGCATGAGGTGCACGGATATGCATCTCATGAAAATCATCGCGCGCGACCGCAACGGCGTCGAACACATACTCGAAGGCAATGAGGGCTGGACCGTGATGGAGGCCCTGCGCGATGCCGGCCTGCCTATCACTGCGGAATGCGGCGGGGCGTGCGCCTGCGCCACCTGCCATGTCTATGTCGAGGATGGCTGGTACGAGAAACTGAAGCCGCCTTCGCCAGAAGAAACCGACATGCTGGACATGGCACTGGCGGTGGAGCCCAATTCGCGCCTGTCCTGCCAGATCCCGATCAACGCGACGACCGACGGCATCAAGGTCACGCTGGCGCCGGAATAGTCAGCGCAAGCCCGCAAACGTATCGCAGGCTTTGGGATCGCCGGTGGAGTAGCCCTGTTGCAGCCAATGCTGGCGCTGCGCGGCCGAGCCATGGGTGAAGCTGTCCGGCACCACGCGCCCTTGCGTTTCCTTTTGCAGCGTGTCGTCGCCCACCGCGCCCGCTGCGCGCAAGCCCTCCTGCAAATCGCCGGGGTCGAGCGCCACCTTGCCGTTCGAGACGTCCGCCGCATGCGCCGCCCACACTCCGGCATAGCAATCGGCTTGCAATTCCAACGCCACCGAATAGCGATTGGCGGCGGCGCGGCTGGAGGCGCGGGCTTCGGCGCGTTCCACCCGGTCGCTGACGCCGAGCAAATTCTGCACGTGATGGCCGATCTCATGCGCGATCACATAGGCTTGCGCAAAATCGCCGGGCGCGCCGAACCGCATCGACAATTCATCGAAGAAGGTGAGGTCGAGGTAGACCCGGGAATCGCGCGGACAATAAAACGGGCCCATGGCGGATTCGCCCGTGCCGCATCGCGTCCCCGTCGCCTGGTCGTACAGCACCAGCGGGTTCGGCGGCTGGTAGGTGCGCCCCATCTTCTGGAATTCCACATTCCAGACATCGGTGGTGGAAGAAAGGATCGTATCGACGAAACGCCCCAGCCGGTCTTGCGGGCTGCCGGTGCGGCCTTCTTGCTGCGTCTGCGGCGCCAGCTGATTGGCCGCGTCCATGACGACGAGCGGGTTGATGCCGAAAAAGAAATAGCCGATCAGGCCAAGCACGGCCGCGCCAAGCCCGCCCCCGGCGAGACCGATCCCGCCCATGCCGCGCCGGTCTTCGACGTCGCCATAACGATTGCCCTGATCCCAACGCATGCTCAAAAGCTCCTGCCCAGCGCGGTTCTAACGCGTCACCGGCGGCCGGGTGCCGGCAACTTGACCCCAGCCGAGCTCGTATTATAACATTAGTTATAACAGGAGTGTGCCATGAACATCCCGCTGAAAGTCACCCAGATCGGCAATTCCCTGGGGGTCATTTTGCCAAAAGAGATGCTTACCGCCCTGAAGGTCACGAAAGGCGACACGTTGATCTGCTCCGAGACGCCAAGCGGCTTCGAAATTACGCCGTACGATCCGGAAGTGGCGCACCAATTGGAAGCTGGCCGCGAATTTATGAAGGAATATCGCGACACGTTACGCGCGCTTGCGAAATGACGGAGCCCGTCTGGGTTTCTCGTCATGCGCTCGAGTTGCTGCATCGGGAAAGCCTCTCTGAACATGGCGGCGCGGAAGGTCTGCGCGATTCGGGACTGCTCGATTCCGCGCTGGCCCGGGCTCGGAACGTCTACGCTTACGAAAACGTCACCGATCCGTTTCGGCTCGCGGCCGCCTATGCATTCGGAATCGCAAAAAATCACCCATTCGTCGACGGCAACAAGCGCGCAGCGTTCATAAGTGCCGGTCTTTTCCTGCGTCTGAATGGCGTCCGCCTAAAAGCGGATAAGGCCGAATCGGTGTTGGTAATGCTCGATCTTGCGGCCGGAGAACTCACGGAAGCGCAATTCGCGGAGTGGTTGCGGAGAAACGCATAGCGGCTGACGGCGTCATACCAGCGTCATCGCGAATCGCTTATGTTCCGTCAGGGGTTGGCGCGACTTGGAGGTTCCGCTATGGTCCGCCCGCCTGTGGTTTCTCTTAGCGCCTCAAAGGAGAGAGACGCCTTCAGTACGGATGTCACATCGTGCTAGCTGCCGAGCGTGTCCCCGACAACTGCCCGGCCCTCGTGCTCAACGCGGATTACCGCCCGCTGAGTTATTTCCCTTTGTCATTATGGTCCTGGCAGGACACCATCAAAGCGGTGTTCCTCGACCGCGTGAA
>DATARE010000529.1:0-3240 GCA_036264295.1 Micropepsaceae bacterium
GATCCGGTCGGTGGCAAGGAAATCGACAAACTCATCGCAGGGCTTTATGCCACGCCCAAGGATGTGGTGGCCGAGGCCACGCGCGTGCTGGTGAATTGAAGGGGGAGACCAAAGTGATCATTACGCGCCGCCATTCGTTTCAGACGCTCGCCGCAGCAGCGGTGTTTCCGGCCACCGCGCGCGCCGCGTCGGATCAACCTGCGAAGCCGGCGGCTAAACCCATCCGGCTTGTCGTGCTCGATGTCGGGGGTACGCTGATCGAGGACCATGGTGAAGTTCCCAACTCCATGCACGATGCACTCACCAAACGCGGGGTGGCGGTCAGTTTCGCCGAAATCGGCGAATGGCGCGGCGCGTCGAAGCGGGGCATGGTCCGGCATTTCGTGGAGCTACGGACCAAACCCGATGCCAACCGCGAAATGCTGATTGCCTCCATCTACGATGATTTTAGCCGTCAGGTGAACGCGGCCTATGCCGATGTGCGCCCGATTGCCGGCGCGGAAGACTGCATTCGCGCGCTGCGTTCGGCGGGACTTCTGGTGGCCACCAGCACCGGGTTCGACCGGCCGCTCACCGACAAGATTTTCGCGCATCTCGGTTGGCACGATTATTTCGTGGCCACCATCACCAGCGACGACGTCGTCGATGGTCGGCCGTCACCGTTCATGCTGTTCCACGCGATGGAGGCGGCGCATGTTGATGCGGTTGCCGAAGTGGTCGCGGTGGGCGACACGCCGCTCGATCTTCAGGCCGCCGCCAATGCCGGCGTGCGCGGCGTGATCGGTGTTTATTCGGGTGCTGCGACAGAAGAACGGCTGCGCAAAGAAACCTACACGCATATCCTTCCGAGTGTGGCGCAATTGCCGGAGCTGCTGCGCACGGCGTTCTGAACGCGCCCCGCGCGTTAGCGGACTTTGACGTATTTCTGCAGCACGTGCGGGCGCGGTTCGCCGGCGAAAATGTTGCCATATTTGTCGACCGTGACGAACTCTGCGCCACTTCCGGTTTGGGTGTTGGGATTGCCGCCGGGATCGAGAATGAACGCATTCACGAAACCCGTCCGCGCATCGCCAATACGAATGCCTTGCTCCCATCCCGGATTGTTGACGCCGTCCGATTCCGAATCCGCGACATAGATCTGATCCTTATCGTCGAAGGCGATGCCGCTCGGCGTGCCGAACTGGGTCCAGGTTGAAAGATGTTTTCCTTCCTGATCGAAAAGCTGGATGCGGTTGTTGTTGCGATCGGCCACGAAAATTCGGCCGCGGGAATCGATGGCGATGCCGTGCAGGGTGCGGAATTCGCCGGGGCCATATCCGGTCTTCCCCCATGACAGGATGAATTTTCCGTCCTTCGAATATTTCATCACCCGATTGTTGCCGTTCGGCTCATGGCCGTCGGCGATGAAGATGTCGCCGTTGGCGGCCACGGCCACCGAGCTCGGCGAGGTGAAGTGGTAGGAATCCTTGCCTGGAACGCCCGCTTCGCCCAGCGTCATCAGCAATTTTCCATCCGCGCTGAATTTGAACACCTGATGTCCGGCATGCACACCGGCCTTGGCCGCCATGTCCACGCCGGTTTGGCTCGCCGCGTCCGTGACCCAGACATTGCCCCCGCGATCCACGAAGAGCCCGTGCGGCCAGATGAACATGCCCCGCCCGAAGCTTTTGACGACCTTCCCATGGGAATCGAATTTGAAGATGGTGTCGATGTTCTTGATCTTGTTGTCGGGGCCCAGACAGTCGATGCCAAAGCGCCCGCCGGACGCCACCGGCACCGGACTGGTTTCGTCGCAGCGGATGATGGCCCACACGCTTTCGCCATCGGCATCGACATAGACGGAAGCCGGCGGCCCCGCCGGGCGCGCGGCCCATTCACCGCCCGGGATAAACGGCCCGCCGCCATCGGCGAGACCGCGCACCGGGCGGTACGGATTGGGCAAGCCGGACTGTGCCCACGCGGTTCCGCCGGCGAGCAACACCATTGCCGAACCAGCAATCGCTGCCGAAATGAAGTTCTTTTTTCTCATGGATGCGCGCCCTCCCGCTGCGCAGGCCATCATAGCCGCCCGAGGGGAGGGGTGCCATGAGCCGCCTGTCTTGACCTTCCGGAAACGGCTATTGTCCGGGTAGATCGGCGGACCATGTGGGCCCGTATCGATTCACCAGGGAGGGTCACACATGGAAAAGTTCATCGACCGGCTAATCCGCCAGTTTGAAAGCGGCGCGTTGGGGCGGCGCGAATTCTGTCAGATGCTTGGCATCGCCACGGCCATCGCCGCTTCTGGCGGCGTGGAAGCCAATGCCGCGCCCGCTGGCAAAGGCTTCAAGGCGCTCGGCGTCAATCACATTTCCTATCTTTGCCCCGATTACACGAAGGCGCGCGATTTCTACAGCTCGATGTTCGGGATGCAGGTCGTGAACGACAAGGGCAAGGGGCGCGCCAATCTCGCCTTCGGCCCCGCGCCGGACAAGGGCGGCAATTTCCTCGTTGTGCACAATCCGGGCGCCAATCCGCCCAAGCCGACCGAGGCCGTGATCGATCACGTCGCCTACACCATCTCCAATTGGGACGAAGGCAAGGTCCGCGGTGCGCTCAAGGCAAAAGGCTTCGACAAACCGACCGGGCGTGACGGCAGCCTGCATGTCTATGATCCGTTCGATTACGACGTGCAGATCGCCAATGCGGTTCAAGAAAACGCCTTCCGTCGCGGGGCATGAGGAGAACGACCATGGAAAGCTTCTACGCAACCAAGATCGACGAGTTCGCCCAAGGCAAGATCAGCCGCCGCGCACTGCTCGAAACGCTTACTGTCGCCGTGACCACAACGGCCGCCGTCAGCAGCACGTCCAGCACAGCCAATGCTGCCGCCGCGTCCGATCCGGCGCTGAAGATCGCGCTCGTCAATCACATTTCCTACAATTGCCCTGATTTCAAAAAGGCAGCCGATTGGTATTCCAAAGTGCTCAATCTCGAACAGATCGGCACCACGAAGATCGACACCGCGCTGCCGTTCGGGAAGAAGGGCGAGAAGCCATTCGGCGTCACCGCCAATGATGTGCCGCTGACCAGCATCATCATCCGCTCGCGCGATTTGAACGCCCCGGCCAACGGCCAGCCGCGGCGCAAGAGCCAGGCCTTGATCGAGCATATGGGCTACACGGTCGCCGATTTCGACCGCGAAAAGGCCAAAGCCGATCTGAAGGCGCTCGGTGTCGAGAATGTGCGCGATGGGGGGCT
>DATARE010000580.1:0-2491 GCA_036264295.1 Micropepsaceae bacterium
CCGAGCTTCAAAGAGATCTGCGCAAGGGCCGAAATCGTGACGCTTACGAGAATGAGGGCGAAGGTTCCTGGAGTCATTTCAATTCATCAACCTGTCAAAGTAAGTGTTTTCGCCGCGGCCAAGGCACCGAACACCGCAATCGTGACCAGCCACGAAACCCAGTCCTTCGCCGCATACACAATGGGGTCATCATGCATGTACCCCCGCGCTGTCGAAAGCCAGATCCGGCATAGCCAAAAAAGCATCAGCGGCACGATGCACCACAAAAGGGCCGGCGAGGAATAGAGCAGCGACGTGGCTTCGTCCTGGACAAAGAGCGAAAGAATAACAATGGCCGTAAAGCCGCTCGCGATGCCCATAAGCTGAAGAACAGGGACGTCCGTCGCCATATAACCCCTGCGTGCCGCGCTCGTCCCCGAGACGGCCATCATTTCACTTACGCGCTTCACAAGCGCAAGGCTGAGAAAGAAGAAGCTCGAGAATCCAAGCAGCCAGAAGGATACGGGATGGCCGGTTGCCTCGCCACCGGCAAACAATCGCAACGTATAAAGTCCCGCGAGGACGAAAATATCGACCAGCGGAAACTCCTTAAGCCACATCGAGTAGGAAATCGACGTTACGGCATAGAGCGCAACCACCCACATCGCGCCGCTGAGAACCGCAAAAATTGCACCCGCGCTGAGCAGAACACCCGTCAGCACAAGACCAAGGGGCAGCGAAAGTGTGCCACTGGCAAAAGGACGGCGCCGCTTGCGTGCATGCAGACGGTCAGCCTTGAGGTCCGACAGATCGTTGAAAATGTAGATTCCCGACGCCGTGGCGCAAAATGCAGCGAACGTCCAACCGGCACTGATCCAAGCCGATGCGTCATTCAGCGCGTGAGCGGTCGCAATCGGCACCAAAATCAAAAGATTCTTGACCCATTGGTACGGGCGTGCCGCCTTGAGAACGGCGCGCAGTTTTGAACGCGTATCGTGCAACCGGTGTTCGACATGGGCTGCTTTTCTTGCTTCGGCCGCCACGGATGCGGTGGCGTTGATCACAATGGCGCTTTTCGCCCTCCGCCAAACGATGAGATCGCTACGGTCGTTTCCGGCATAGACAAAGCCGCGTTCGCCAAACCGTTCCACCAACGCAGCCGCTTTGCGTTCCCCCTTCAAATTGCACACCCCGTCCGAAGCCATCACGCTGTCGAAGAGCTGCAGATGTGCATTGACGGCGGCAGCCGTGGTTTGATCGGACGCCGTTACCAGAATGAGCTCGCGTCCCAGCGCCTTTTCCGCGCGCAGATAGTCGAGAAGCTCATCATTATAGGGCAGCGTCGCGGCATCGACCGGCTCAATCTGAGCGACCGCCTGTTTCATCGCCGCACGCCCTTTGGTGAACAGCGTGAGGAACGCCCGCCAAATGCGCCAATTGCGTAACCCAGACGCCAGGCTCTCGATCAACGTGTCCGAGCGCACCAGCGTCCCGTCCAGGTCCACGCACAGGGGCAATTGCGGTTCCTGAACCGAGTGCTTCTGTTCCGCTGCGCGAGCAGACATAATCGTAACCCGTTGCATATTTACCGGTCTCCAGCGCACACACGCCGCATTTCTCATATACCATCAGCATCGTATGATGTTTGTTAAGAATAAGCCTCCGCTAAGGAACTGGAAGTACGTCGCGGGCTAAGAGCGCCGCGCCCGGACGTTCGACAAAAGCGCTATCAGCGCTTTGAACCGAGGCCGTAATAGAATTGCTTCGCAGTCTTGAACAGCCCCGAATCGGCCGGTAGCAGCGACCGGACCACCTGTTCACTCCCGGTGCTGACCTTTTTCAAGATGGAGGCCAAGGGATCGCGAATGAAGTAATGCAGGAAATAGCTGCGGAGTTCGGCCTTGCTCTTGGCCCGGCCATTATCCCCGTATTTTGCCACATACGGGGAAAAATCCGGGTAGAGGCCTGCGTTTCCGTGAAGCGTCGTCTTCATGAAATTGCTGATCAGAAGATCGTCGAAGATTTCATATTCGAGGCACGTCATAAAGGAGCTGCGGGGCGCCTCGAAGCTGATCCCACGGTCCCGCAGGTTCCGATTGAGATCGACGACATGGGATTTCCCGCCAAATGTCACCTCAATGAACCCGAAACTGTCCGCCAAATGCTCGCGAGCACGAAAATAGCTGTCGATCTTCTTGGCGTCGTCGGCTGTTAACGGATCCGACCAATTGTCGCCGAATTGTTCCGGCGGCTTCAGATGCAATTTGTTGCGCGGTGGGGCGATTTCCCGGATCTCGTTGTTTTCGGCATTGACCCGGACGAAGGCGGGCAGCATTTGCGGCCCGACCGGCAGCGCATTCGACTGATAATCCTGTAGCTCCGGGATCAGGGCGTTTGCCCAGGCGCTGTCTTCGCGCTGATAGGTGTGAAATCCAGAAAATGGAATGGCGAAATGTGCACCATGGATTTTCGCGGCCCTCTGCGCCCGCGGGGCAATAGGGCGGCGTCTTTC
>DATARE010000592.1:0-3945 GCA_036264295.1 Micropepsaceae bacterium
TCTGCGATTGCGTGGTGTTAAGCGTCGCCATAGCCTGATCGACGTTCTGTTGCGCCGTGCCGCCAATGCGCAGCAATGCGTTCTGGCGCTTGAGCGTGGTGTCGGCGAGCGCCACCTGTGCCCGTTGCGCCTGGATGTCGCTCAACATGCGCTGATAATCCTCCTCCATCGATTTGATGGTCAGCGCGGTTTCTCCCATTTTGGCTTGCGCCTGGTCCAAGGCGATCTGGAACGGCTTGGGATCGAGACGAAACAGCACGTCGCCCTTGTGCACGGTCTGGCCTTCCTTCACATCGACGTCCAAAACCAGACCGGAAACGTCCGTCGACACCATCAGCTTGTTGGCGTCCACGAACGCGTCATCCGTGCTGACATAGCGTCCCCCGGTCAGCCAGAACGCGAGGCCACCGACCACAACAGCGATCACACCCACCAGCATCAGCACGCGGCCGACGAGGCGCCGGCGGTTGGGGGTTTCGGCTTTCAGTGCTTCACGGCGATTTTCGACAATGGCGTCCATGGCTATGTCCTATGCACTCTTAACGCTTGAACGCGGATCGGTTGCGAGATTGGCTTTCATTTCCAGGAGGCAATCGATCACCGCCTCCAGGGTCTTCGGCGGAATCCCGGCGCAGAGCATTTCGTTCAATTCTGCTCGCGCTTTGAGGATCTCTTCGAGCATCGGGGTTGCAGCCGCTGTGAGATGCAGCCGCCAGATACGCCGGTCGGAGGCGTCGGAACGACGCTCGACGAAGCCACGCGCCTCCAGACGGTCCACCAGCCGCGCCACGGTGATCGGCTCGACTTCGATCAGGCAGGCCAATTCGTTCTGCGACATGCCGGGTTGACGCTCCAGGCGAACCAGGATCATCCACTGCGCCCGGGTCATGCCATGGGCGCGAGCGCGGGCGTCGGCGCGGGTACGGATGAGCCGGGCAACGTCCGACACAACGACAATGGGATCGCGTTCAAGGTCTTTCATAACGCGAGAGAACATAAGCCACGTTATGAATTATACAACCCCCCTTACGCGGATTTCTTTGTCATTTAAAAACTTGACCGGGCTAGCCAAAAAACATGTCCATATCGCCGCTTAGCTCGCTGGAATGAGACGCGTGAAACGCTGGCTCAAATGGATTGGCTTAGGCTTAGCAACGCTGGTGATCGTTGCAGGCCTGTGGCTCGCCAATTTCTTGCGCTCCGTCCCCTCTTATGACGGCACGCTTAACGTGGCGGGTGTCTCGGCCCCCGTCCAAATCCTGCGCGACCGGTACGCCATACCGCATGTCATTGCGGCATCTCTGCCCGACGCAGCCTTTGCGCTCGGCTACACGCACGCCCAGGACCGGCTTTGGCAGATGGAGATCGCGCGGCGGTTCATCCAGGGGCGGCTCTCGGAGCTGTTCGGCGCGTCCGCCCTCGGCACGGATACGATGATGCGGGCAATGGATCTGTACGGCGCATCGCAGGAGGCGGTGAAGCATCTGTCGCCGCAATCTCGGCAGGTCTTGCAAGCCTATGCGGATGGGGTGAACAGTTTCCTGAAAGGCCACAGTGGCCCACTTCCCATCGAATTCACCCTTGCGGGCGACACTCCCGAGTTCTGGGTACCGGCGGACAGCATTGCGGTGCTGAAGGGCATGGCCATGCAGCTTTCCGGGAATGCCTTCGCGGAAGCGGCCAGGGCTTCGCTCATTCCGGTATTGGGGCGGCGGGGGGTTGAGGATTTCTTCCTTCCCTTTGGCGACGCGCCTCTGCCCGCCTATCTCGACAGTCTTTATAGCGTCACTCAAACGGGCCAGGCATTTGGCGTGCCCGACATCACCGCGTCGGACAATTGGGCTGTGGATGGCGCCCATTCCGTCACCGGCAAGCCGCTGCTCGCCAATGACCCGCATCTCGGATTTTCGATTCCGTCGGTCTGGTACCTGGCCCATCTTTCGTTTGGTGATGAAGATATGGTGGGCGGTACCCTGGCGGGTATCCCCGCCATTATCGCCGGACGCAATCGCCATTTCGCGTGGGGAGAAACCAATACCGGTCCGGACACGGAGGATCTGTATCTCGAGCGGATCAATCCCGACAACCGGCGCGAATATCAGGTGCCCGGCGGTTGGGCGGAATTCGAGGCCCGCGCCGAAATTATCAAAGTGCGCTTCGGCGCCGATCGGCGGATTTTGGTGCGCTCCACCCGGCACGGGCCGGTGATGCCGGAGACGACGCAGCTTGGGTCGGCCGCACCCCCCGGTTATGCCGTAGCACTTGCCTGGACGGCACTTGATCCCGATGACACCTCCTTCGATGCGCTTCTCGGAATCGATCTTGCGAAAAATGCTGCGGACGCAAAAACCGCAGCCAAATCATTCGTCACACCGATGCAGAACATCGTCTATGCAGATGATTCAGGTGAGATTGGCCTGATGCTGCCGGGGCGTGTGCCACTGCGTTCCGAGAAGAACGACTCATTGGGGCTGGTGCCCGCGCAGGGCTGGGATGGCGCCTATGATTGGCAGGGCGTCATACCAGCCGACGCTCTGGTGGCCATCGAAAACCCGCCATCGGGCCACGTTGCCACCGCAAACAATGACGTCCAGCCGGAGGGCTACCGCTACACGCTGACTCGCGAGTGGGAGGCACCTTACCGGTTTCACCGGATCGACGAACTGCTCGCCGCAACTCCGAAACATTCCCTGCAGACGTTCAGGAGTATTCAGACCGACATTGTCGATACTTACGCGCTAGTCTTAAAGCAGTACCTGATCGCGGCCGGCGCGTTTCAAGGCGCCGATGCTGCGGCCGCACAGCTGTTGACGAACTGGAACGGCGCTATGTCCGCTGCTCGCCCAGAGCCGCTCATTTTCGCGGCCTGGGCTCGGGCGCTGGCGCGGCGAATCTACGGCGACGAGCTTGGCGCACGCTTTCCAAATTTCTGGGGCTATCGCACAGAGTTCACTTTGCGCGTGTTGGACGGCGTGGATGACGAACAGCGTTGGTGCGACGACCGCGCCACGCCGGAAATCGAGGACTGCCCTTCACGCATCCGATTGGCATTGCACGACGCCGTGACGGAACTGAGTCAGGCCTATGGTTCGGACCCCACACGCTGGCGCTGGGGCGATGCGCACAAAGCCGTCCACCGGGAACAACCTTTCGGTTCCTTTCCGGTGATCGGCGGCTTCTTCAATCGCGAAGTGGAAATGGACGGCGGTGCGTTTACGCTTCTGCGGGCCGACCATGCCATGGCAGCCCCGCGTCCTTACGCCGCCATTCATGGGGCGGGCTATCGCGGGATCTACGACCTCGCCGATCCAGACCGCTCGCTGTTCATCATCTCGACCGGCCAATCGGGGAACCTGTTCTCTTCTCATTATGCCGATCTGCTTCGCCTTTGGGCGCATGAAGATTACATCACCATTCCCACAACGCGCACCGCCGTGGAGGCAGCTGCGGTTAACCGCCTGACCTTGCAGCCCATGTCATCGGCGACAACACATCCTTAAGAGCTCTCGTTCATTCTGCCGAAATATAAACAAGCGAGCGTAGCCCATCGAGGCCGCGCCGCAGGGTATTTGGGTGGTGTGAAATGGCTGCGGACGGCACAGTCGTCATCAAACGCGTCAAAAAAGGCGGTCATGGCGGCCATCACGGCGGCGCCTGGAAAGTCGCTTATGCCGACTTCGTGACCGCTATGATGGCGTTCTTCCTTTTGATGTGGCTGATCAACACCACGACGCCCGAACAGAAGCGCGGTATCGCCGATTATTTTGCGGCCCAGAACATCTCGAAATCCACCTCGGGCGCAGGCGGGGTCCTGTCCGGCAAGGTCTTCGGCAACGACGGCGCGCGCGCAGGCGGAGCCATGTCGGCGATCAACAAAATGACACCGCCCAAGCCGAAAGAGGAAACCCTTTCCAAGACCGCCGGCCAAGCCAAAGGCGGCGCAAG
>DATARE010000610.1:0-1635 GCA_036264295.1 Micropepsaceae bacterium
CGGTGATTTCCTGGCTCATCGATCTGGCGCGCAGGCAGCGCCGCGTCATCCCGGTACGTCTGGTGAAAGGGGCCTATTGGGACAGCTAGATCAAACGGGGCCAGGAGCTGGGGCTTCCCGATTATCCCGTGTTCACGCGCAAAATCGGTACGGACACGTCCTATCTCGCTTGCGCGCGCGCTTTGCTGGCGGCATCGGACCATATCTTTCCGCAATTCGCGACCCACAATGCTCACACGCTGTCTGCGGTGCAGGCGTTCGCCGGGAAAAATCGCAAATTCGAGTTTCAGCGGCTGCACGGCATGGGCGAAGCGCTCTACGAGCTATATGAAGGCGCCATCCGCCCCACACGCGTGGGTGCCGCGACACGGATTTATGCGCCGGTCGGCAGCCACGAAGATTTGCTCGCCTATCTGGTGCGGCGCCTGCTCGAAAACGGTGCCAATACGTCCTTTGTCAACCGCCTTGCCAATGACAAGGCGGCGGTGGATGAGATGATCGCCGATCCGGTGAAGCGTCTGATCGCCGCCAATCCCAAGCGCAATCCGCGCATTGCCAAGCCGCAGGATATTTTCCCGGGGCGCGCCAATTCCCGTGGCTTCCTTCTCAACGATCCGGTGACCAGCAGCCGGCTCATTTCCGCGATGCATCGCGCGATCGATGCTGCACCATTCGCGGCCCATCCGATTGTGGATGGGGTGGAACGCGTGCGGCCCGCAAGGCCGGTGCGCGATCCCTCCGATCATGCCCGCGAAATCGGGCTGGCCGGCGAGGCCACGGACGAAGATGTGCACGCTGCTATGGGCAGTGCTTCAGCCGCACAAGCCGCATGGGACCGCCGCGGCGGCACCGCGCGCGCGGCAATCCTGGAACGGGCTGCCGATCTGTTCGAAGAGCGCCGGGCGTTGCTGATGGCCCTCATCGTCCGTGAAGGCGGACGCACAGTGGCCAACGCGTTGAGCGAGTTGCGCGAGGCTGTCGATTTTCTCCGCTATTACGCGAAGGAAGCGCGCATCCATTTCGAGGGCGCCGTTTCGCTCCCCGGCGTGACGGGCGAGAACAATCATTTGGCGCTGCGTGGCCGTGGCGTCTTCGCCGCGATTGCGCCGTGGAATTTCCCGCTGTCCATCTTTACCGGCCAAATCGCCGGCGCGCTCGCCGCGGGCAACAGCGTGTTGGCAAAACCGGCCGAGCAGACGCCGCTCATAGCGGCCGCGTCCGTTCGCCTGCTGCATGAGGCGGGCGTGCCGGGCGATGTGCTGCATCTCCTGCCCGGGGACGGCGCGCACATCGGCAAGGCGGTTTTCACCGATCCGCGATTGGCAGGGGTCGTGTTCACCGGTTCGACCGAAACCGCGCTTCTCATCCATCGGGCGCTCGCTGCGCGCGAAGGGCCGATCCCTGCACTGATTGCCGAAACCGGCGGTCTGAATGCCATGATCGTCGATTCCACTGCGCTGCCCGAACAGGTGGCCCGCGACGTGCTGACATCGGCATTCGATAGTGCAGGCCAGCGTTGTTCTTCGTTGCGGGTGCTGTTTCTGCAGGACGATGTGGCAGATCGCATGCTCGAGCAGGTTTTGGGCGCGATGGATGAGCTGAAGCTCGGCGATCCCTTCGATCTTACGACCGACA
>DATARE010000001.1:0-10993 GCA_036264295.1 Micropepsaceae bacterium
CGCGCGCATTCCGGGCACCGATCATCTGCTGATCAATCTGTACGGGCTTCTGTACAAAGAGATCACGGCGTCTTCGTTGGCCAAGATCGATGTCGAAGGAAACATCATCTGGAAACCGGACACCGATTACGGCATCAACAAATCGGGCTATGTCATCCATGGCGCCATCCATAAGGCGCGGCCCGATGTGAAATGCATCATCCATACGCATACGCGTGCCGGCATGGCGGTGTCGGCGATGAAATGCGGGCTGTTGCCGCTGAACCAGACATCGATCCGGTTTCACAACCATATCGGTTACCACGCCTATGAAGGCCCGGCGATCAATCTGGATGAGCGGGTGCGCATCGTGGAGGCGCTCGGGCCGCATGATGCCTTGGTCATGCGCAATCACGGACTTCTCACCTGTGGGCCGAATGTGCCGCAGGCGTTCAACACCATGTATCAGCTTGAGATGTCATGCCGCGCGCAAGTGGACGCGATGGCCGGCGGAGCCGATCTTTCCGTGCCGGATGAGGAGGTGCTGGCGCGCACGGCGGTTCTCTATCGCCCGGAAACGCGCCGCCCTTACGGTGTGCTCGAATGGCCGGCCATGTTGCGCCTGCTGGATGCCGAGCAGAAGCAGTCGGGCTACCCCCTCTATACGCACTAGGCTAGGCCCTTGAATACGCCGGCTCCTTGGGTTACATGTAACCTAAGGAGTTGGTGCCGATGACGGTTTCCAAGCGCAAGCGCAGCATCCGCGAAAAGGTGGCGAATTATCGGGCGCGTATGCGGGCGCAAGGTTTGCGGCCCATCCAGATTTGGGTACCGGACACGCGTTCGGAAGCTTTTCGCGCCGAAGCGCGGCGTCAGTCGCTTGCCATCGCAAATAGCCCAACGGAGCGCCAAGATCAGGCCTTTGTCGACGCCATTTCTATCCTGAACGAGGAATGAAGCGGGGCGAGATTTGGACGATATCCGGCGCCGGTTATAGCGGTAAGCCTCACCCCGCTGTCATCGTTCAAGACGGCCGATTTGATTCAACAGCTTCGATCACTGTCTGTCCGCTCACGACCACCGAGATCGATGCACCCTTTGCGCGCCTCGACATTGTGCCTGGCGAACAAACCAGCCTGCATTCTCGGTCGTGGATCATGGTGGACAAGATCGTCACCGTTCCAAAAGAAAAACTTGGCAAGCGGATCGGGCGCCTGAGCGATGAGGATATAGTTCGCTTAAATCGCGCTATTCTGATTTTTCTTGGCTTGGCATGACGGGACATGGCGCCCGGAGAGGGCAATGCGAGCTTTATCGCCGGGATTGCTGAAGTGCTTTGTGGCTGCCAGCGCTTTGGCCGCGCTGCTCGTGCACGCCTACGCTGCCGAACGGCCATTCTACGCCGGCAAGACCATCAATCTGATTGTCGGTGAGCCGGCGGGCGGCGGGTCCGATGCCTATGCACGGCTGCTTTCGCGCCATCTCGCGCGGCATATCCCGGGCGCACCCGCCATCATCGTGCAGAACATGCCTGGTGCCGGCACCTTGAAGGCGGTCATGTATGTGAACACCACCGGGCCCACCGACGGCACGGTGATGGCGACATTTTCCTCCGCCCTGATCGAGCAGGCGATTGCCACGCCGGATCGCGTGCGAGCGGATTTCCGCAAATATGCCTGGATCGGCAACATCAGCGAGGATGTGCGCGTCTGTTATGTTTGGGGTGCCAGCGGCCTGAAGAATTTCCAGGACATGCGGACCCGAACCAAGCCGCTCTTCTGGGGTGCAACGGCATTGGGGACCGCGGGCAATGCGGATTCCGCCATGCTCCAAAATCTCTTCGGCGTGAAGATCAAGCAAGTCCAGGGCTATACGGGCAGCGCGGACAAGCGGTTGGCGATGGAGCGGCGTGAAATCGATGGAGATTGCGGCGGCTGGACCGCGGTTCCGGAGGATTGGGTGCGGGACCGGAAAATCAATGTGGTGGTCAGGCTGTCGCCCACCCTGGTTGCCGGCATGGACAAGAACGTTCCCTTCGGCGGCGATCTGACGAAGGAGGCTTCCGCCCGCCGGCTCTATGATTTTCTGACCGCACCGGAACGGCTGGGCAGGCTCTTTATGGTCTCCGACAAGGTTCCCGCCGAACGTGTGGCGGTTCTCAGGGCCGGTTTCCAAGCCACAGTCGCCGATCCCGCTTTCAAAGCGGAAGCTGCCCGGATAAGGCTCCTCGTCACACCCATGACGGGCGAGGAGGTCGCCCGGCATATCGCCGAACTCTATGCCACGCCGGCTGATGTCATTGCCCGCGCCAGAACAACCGTCGGAGAGTAATCCTCTGCGCCGCCTCGCGAAATTCGGCGGGACGACAAGGTTTTGCAGTTCCAGAAACTTCTGTGGCGTTGGGGCGTGGCCGGACATATCCTTGGGCCAAGGCGTCAGGTCAAAAGGCCATGCGGACCGGCATGTGCCACCAATGCGGAATAGAATGGCAGCACTTGCGTATAGCGGCGCACCTTGGCGAGATGACGGATTGGTTAGAGGTAGATCGGCCGTCTTCGCGTTATGATGTCAACCGCATGGGTGCGCACCGGAAGAAGCGGGAGGTCAATTTATGACGAGTTCTGCAACCCTGAAATCTTCCCGTGGCCGAGTGCGCTTGGGTCTTCTTGGCTCTTCGATTCTCGCGCTGTTCGCTCTTTCGTCTTCAGCGCCTGCCGCGCCCGCAGCCACGCAGGTGGATTTGAAACTCGTGCTCGCTACCGACGTTTCGGGCAGCATCAATGACGAAGAAGCTGAGCTTCAGCGCCTGGGCACCGCCGATGCTTTCACGGACCCCGATGTCATCAAGTCGATCCAAAATGGCGCGCTCGGCCGCATTGCGGTCACGATGCTCGATTTCTCGAGCCCCGAATATGACAAGGTCATCATCGACTGGCACATCATCAAGGATAAGGCCAGCGCCACCGCGTTCGCCGATATGGTTCGCGCGGCCCCGCGGTCTCCCGGACGCCGTACATCTGTCAGCAGCGCGCTCGAACTCGGTTCGACGCTGATCGAATCCAGCGCCGGCGATATCGTTGCCACCCGCCGCGTCATCGATGTCTCCGGCGATGGCCCGAACAATGACGGCAATCCGATGCGCGAAGTGCATGATCGCGTGATCGGGCAGGGCATCATCGTCAACGGCCTGCCCGTGATGGACGACAACGCCAATGGTTATTATCCGGGCCTCGATAAATATTACGCCGCGTGCGTTGCGGGTGGGCGCGGATCGTTCGTTGTGGTCGTGCACAGCTTCAAGGATTTAGGCGCGGCCATGCGGCACAAGCTGATCCTGGAAGTTTCGGGCATCGATCCCGCCACCAAATTCGCTGACAAGGCGCCGGCGAAAAAATCATTGCTGACCAAGATCGCGGCACAGGAAGGCCCCGCGGCGCAGCCGCAAGTGCTGCGTCCCGGCCAGAACGAATTCTCCGATCATTGCGATATCGCAGGCGGCTTCGGCGGCTTCAACCGGTTCTAAGCCGGTTACGGCACCATGGCGCCGACGGTGTCGACATAGACCGAATAGACGGACGTACTCGCCGTCATGAACAGGCGGTTCTTCTTCTTGCCGCCGAAACAGAGATTGGCGCAGGTCTCCGGCAGATGGATTTTGCCGATGAGTTCGCCCGTCGGCGCGTGACAGCGCACGCCGTCTTCGGCCGGATCGCCATTGCCCATGCTGCACCAGATATTGCCGTCCATGTCCACACGCATGCCGTCGGTGTTTCCGCGGGTGAAATCCGCCGAGAACAGTTTGCCGTTGGAAAGTTTCTCCCCATCCACGTCGAACACGCGAATCTCCGCGGGCCGGTTGCCGGGAAACGCCATGACGATGATGTAGAGCTTCTTTTCGTCGGGCGAGAAGGCGATGCCGTTCGGACGCCCGGCGTCCGGCACATAGACCACGGCCGCGCGGCCCGTGCGCGGGTCGAGGCGATAGACATTCGCCGGCAATTCCGGCTCGGCCTTGTGGCCTTCGTAATTGCCGAAAATGCCGAAACCGGGATCGGTGAACCAGATTGCGCCATCGGAAGCCACAACGATGTCGTTGGGCGCGTTCAGCGGCTTGCCGTTGAATTTGTCCATCAGCACGGTGATGGAGCCATCATGTTCGGTGCGCGTTATGCGCCGCGTATCGTGCTCACAGGTGACGAGCCTGCCCTCGCGGTCGCGCGTATTGCCGTTGGCGTAATTGGACGGCGAACGGAACACGCTGACATAGCCGTCATCCTCGCTCCAGCGCATGATCCGGTTGTTGGGGATGTCGCTCCACAGAAGATAGCCGCCGTCGCGGACATAGACCGGCCCTTCCGACCAGCGGCAGCCCGTGGCGACACGCTCGATATAAGCGTTGCCGATCTTGTACTTGAATTTGGGGCTCAACACCTCCACCCGCGGGTCGGGATAGCGCGTGCCGGGAAGCGGCCCCAGCGGCAATTCTTCGGCCATCGCCAAATTCGGCACAGCCGCCGCGGCGACAACAGCGCCCGCAGCGCCCGCCAGGAATGTCCGTCTTTCCATGTCGTCCTCCCCCAATGTGTGTTGGTGTTTTAGCGATTCTGTCCCGGCCGTTCGCCGTTTTCCAGCACGCGCAGCCGGCGCACCGTCAGCTCGTCGATTTCCATTTTCTTGACCCGGATCTTTCCGATCGCGATCCGGCCAATGGCGAGACTTCCGATGGCAAGCGCGCCAATGGCCAGCGCACCAATCGCAAGAGCGCCCGCCGCAATGGCCGGAATTGCAACGGCAGCGGGAGGCCGCATCCTCATATGCCTGCGTGCCGGGAGTTCGTCCAAGCGTTGCGCTCTCACGATCTGATTTCTCTGTTCCGTAGCCATGGCTTTGTCCGCTCGCTCTGCCCGCCAATTGCGCTTTGCGCCCGGCGGTAACACCTCATACAAAGTTCCCGGCAAATATCATTTCGCGGAATATCCAATGTCCCTGAAAATCCGACGTGTTGTTACCGGCCATGATGATGACGGCAAGGCAATCGTGAAAATCGACGAAATCTGCAAAAATGTGCGCTCGGGGCGGGAAAGGCACCATAGTTGCGTCGTCTGGTCAACCGGCTCGTTTCCCAGCGACAATTCGGGATCTGAGGACGGCGCGTTGCGCGATGTGGGTTCGACCGATCCCAACGGAACGGTGTTCCGCATCGTCCGCTACGAGCCCGGCGTGGCCCCTCGCAACCACCGCACCGATTCCATCGATTACGCCGTCGTCATTTCCGGCGAAATCGATATGGAACTGGACGGAACGGTCGTGCATCTGAAACAGGGCGATTGTCTGGTTCAGCGCGGGACGGTGCACAATTGGAGCAACCACGGGACCGAGCCTTGCGTGATTGCGTTCGCGCTGATTGCGGCCGAGCCGGTAAACCGCAAAGGCAAAGTCCTCCACGCGATGGGCTGACATCATGGCCGATCGCGCGCGCGCTGTTTCAGCAGCGGCACGACCGATTGATCCACCCATTCACGGTTCGTCTATGATCGGATTGCGCAGAACGCCAATGCCGGAGATGTCCACTTCCAGCACGTCGCCCGCTTTCATCCACACGGGCGGATTGCGCCGCGCGCCGATCCCTTCCGGCGTGCCGGTGGCAATGATGTCGCCGGGCGCAAGCGCCGTGAAGGCCGAGCAATAGGCGATCAGCGCCGGCACATCGTGCATCAGCATGTCGACGCCCGAATGCTGCATCACCTGACCGTTCAGCCGCGTCTCCAGCGTGAGCTTGGAGGGATCGGGAATTTCGTCCGCTGTCACCATCCATGGACCCAAAGGCGATGTCATGGGAAAATTCTTCCCCGTGATGAGCGACGCCTTGATGAAATCGCGCACCGAACCATCGCAGAAGCAGGTGTAGCCGGCGACATAGGACAGCGCCTCTTTCGCCGGAATGGCGCGGCCCGTTTTTCCCATCACAACCACAAGCTCACCTTCGAAATCGAGCTGGGTCGAGGCTTTGGGCCGCCACATCGCCTCTCCGTGCCCCAACAGGCAATCGGTGAATTTGGTGAAGATGTTGGGCTTTTCGGCGACCGCGTGGCCGTGCTCGGCGGCGTGGCTGCGGTAATTGATCCCCACACAGAGGATCTTGCCCGGGTTCGTGATGGTGGGAAGGTATTTCAAGCCTTCCAGCCTGACATCGGGCTCGGCACCTTCGCCAAGCTTCAACAGCTCATCGAGCAGTCCTTCTTCGGCGAGCGCTTCCTTGAGCGTGATGTTGCGGTCTTGCATGCGGTCGGAAAGGGTGACCATTCCCCCTTCGGTCACACGGCCGAAAGCGGGTTTGCCAGCCGCGATATAGCTTGCAAGTCTCATTTGCGGCGGCTCTTAGCGGATTTCTTGGCCGGTTTTTTCGGGGCTGCTTTCTTTGTCGGTGTCTTTGCCAGCTTCGCGCCCTTCTTCGACACGGCGACCGGCGCATCGGGACGCGTGACCATGTCGCCGACGCCCGCTTTCGTGGCCCAATAATGCCAAGCGCGCCACGTCTCCACCGAATAAGGGGAATAGCCGCGACTGCGCGCGTCGATCTCGCCCTGTGACAGACCTTTGACGAAGCCGCCCAACGCTTTGGCCTTCTGCAACGCGCGCGCATTGCGCGGCAGATAGACCGACATCCGTACCACTTCGATCAACGAGCGTGCGGCTGCCGCAAAGCCGTGGCCGCGCATGAGTGCGACATTGTTGCCGGCGAGGCATTTGGCGAGGTCCTGCCCCTGCGCCACATTGGCGACGAGCAGATTTGTGTCCCCGAATTTGTCCGCGATATCCCAGATCGGCACGTTCGCGCCAATGAAGCTTCCCGAATGGATCACCGGCTTCAGCGGCGTGTTGTTGGTGAGCCCGAACGGCAAGACATCTTCGGCATGGGCATGCACCACGGCCACCACATCGGGGCGTGCTTCGAAAATGCCGCCATGAATGAAGCGTTCGAGATAGGGCGCAGGCCCGCCTTTTTTGACCGGCTCTCCATCCAGCGTGAACTCCATGATGTCCGCCGGCGTGATGAATTCCGGCGCGAGCGAACGCGCCAGGAAGAAGCGCGTCGGATCGTCGGGGTGGCGCACGCTGACATGACCATAGGCATCGACCACATCCTCATTGGCGAGAATGCGATTTGCGATGACGAGGTCGTTGATGAGGGTCTTCAGATTCGATTTCGGCATGGCGTTCTCCGGTGCGATTTCTTGGAACAATGTTTCAGCTGAGATCGAAACGCCCCCTCCGGTTCGCATTCGCGAACCACCTCCCCCGCAAGCAGGGGAGGAAAATATCCGGCGCTTAAATTTCCTCCCCCGTTTGCGGGGGAGGTGGCGCGCAGCGTCGGAGGGGGGATCGTGTGCATTGATGTCAAAACCAGGAATCGACTTCGCCGTAATTCTTGACGAACAGATCGTCCACCTTTGGCTTATCGGCGATCAGATGCTGGTCGTGAAGATAGGTGACGAGGGCTTCCAGCGTCGGGCGGTTCTTCTCCACGCCATAGGGCCAGGGGTCGCCGCCAAACACGTCATGGATTTCGTCGATGTCGCGCATCAGCCAGGGCGTCATGTAGCGCAGCGCGCGAAGATTAAACATTTTTTTCAAGGCGATACGCTTGGAACGCTCGAAGGCATTGTAGAGACTGGTCGCCACGAATGGATAGCGCTCGTAGATCTCGCGCCGAATCGCCACCAGATGCATGATCGGATAGATGCGCGTTTTTTTATAATATTCCTTCTCGATATCGACGTAATCCGGAAACAGCCGGCCGATATTCGGATTGGTGCGGACCGATACCGGCAAGGACGTGCCGAGCGTCGCATCGACATAACCTTCTTCGATCAGATCGTTCAGCGGCCGGCCCTTGGGCGCGTGCTCGATCGCCATCGGCTTCAACAGCGGCAGCACATGCGGATCGCCGTGCGAACCCGCATGGTTCACCGCGCCCTGCACCCAATGGATCTTCTCGAAATCCACGCCATATTCATGCTGCAACAACCCGCGGATGAAGATCGCCGCCGTCATCGTATAGAGCGGCACACCGACGCGTTTGCCTTCGAGGTCCTTCGGCGTCTTGATGCCGGACTTCTTGTTGATGGCGATGAAGCCGTGGCGAAAGCAGCGCGACGGAAACACCGGCAGCGCCACAAACGGGCATTGCTTGTTGGCAAATCGCTGCACGAATTCGGAGGACGAATATTCGGCGACATCGAATTCCTGTCCGCCCGACATGCGATCGAAGATCGGGCGCGGCTCATCGATGGCGATGAAGTTGAGATCGATGCCGTCGGGCTTTACCTCTCCGGTGTAAAGCGGCTCCATACGGTCATAGAGCGCACAGGCGAAACTCAGCTGCAAATTGGCCACGATCCCTACCTCTTCTCCGGTTCACCGTTCGACAAGCTCATGCTTCGACACAATCATGCTTCGACAAGCTCAGCATGAGGATTACAACGAACCTCACCCTGAGCCTGTCGAAGGGTGAGGACGCTAGAACTTACGTCTCGTCGATCACCGGATTCCGCAGCACGCCGATTTCCGGCACTTCCACTTCCAGCACGTCGCCGGGCTTCAGCCAGGCCGGCGGCGTCTGATGCCCGCCAGCGCCCACCGGCGTGCCGGTGAAGATCAGATCGCCCGGCTTCAGGGTCGCGAATTGCGTGATGTAATTTATCAGCCAGGCGAAATTCCAGGTCAGCCGCATCGTGTTGTCGTCCTGGCGCAATTCGCCGTTGACCCGTGTCATCAGATGCAGCCCCGCGCCGGGATCGACTTCATCCGCGGGCACGATCCACGGCCCCAAACTTCCCGATGCGTCGAAATTCTTGCCCTGCGTCACGTTCAGCGTGCCATGGCGCAGCCAATCGCGCAGCGTGCCCTCATTGCCGAGCGTCAGCCCATACACCATGGAAAGCGCCTGCTCGCGCGGCACGTTGCGCCCGGTTTTTCCGATCACGAGCACGATCTCGCCTTCATAATCGAATTTGTCGGACGCTTTGGGGCGCACCAGCGGCTGCCCGTGGCCGACCAGCGAATCCGGAAAACGCACGAACAGGTTCGGATATTTCGGCTTCTCACGGCCGTCTTTGTATTCGCCGGCCCGCTCGGGATAGTTAATGCCGACGCAGACGATCTTTTCCGGCGCCAGCACCGGGCGTAGGAATTGCACCTCCGACAACGGGTAATCGGCAAAAGGAAAGGCAGCCGCGGCGCGTGCATCCTTCAGCCCCTGCTCGCCGGCCTGGATCAGCGCCAAAAGCGAGGAATAGCGCCCGCCCAGCCGGCCCCCCAAATCGACCATTCCGGCATCGGTCACCATGCCGAAGCTGGTGCGGCCATGGATCGAGAAGCTGGTCAAACGGGTGGCGGACATGGGCCGCGAAACTAGCGGGAAAAACCCTTGCGTCAAGCGCAGCTTGACCTGGAGGCACCCTCACGTTGACGAGGCGGCAGCGATGGCTATTCTGCCCCCACACTCATCCCCTTTAGGAAAGAACGGCAGATGCACGACGTAGCAGCAAAGGTCCATTGGCACGAACCGACCGGCGGCAAACGGGCCGGCTTTGGCAAATGGGGCCGGGTGAAGACGCCCTATGACAGTTTCATGGAATCCGAGGGCATTCCCTGCTTCCGCGATATCGGCATCTCCAAGGTGCAGAACCTGCCGCTCGCGCCGTGGAAGCGGCTGGGCGGACGCGGCACCTATATCCAGCTTTATGGCACCGAATCCAAATGGGGCTGCTATCTGGTCGAGGTGCCGGGCCGGGGTGCCCTGAACCCCGAAAAGCATATGTTCGAGAAAATCTTCTTCGTCGTGGAAGGGCGCGGCTCGACCGAGGTTTGGCTCGAAGGCGATACCAAGCGCCACACCTTCGAATGGCAGCAAGGTTCGCTGTTCTCCATTCCGATGAATGCCTATCACCGCATCGTCAACGCGGCCTCCGCGCCCGCGCTGCTGCTGGCCGGCACAACGGCGCCGGTGGTGCTGAACACGCTGCAATCGGTGGATGCGGTCTTCAATTCGCCGATCCAGTTCCGCGACCGCTTTTCCGGCGCGGACGATTATTACAAATACAATGACGATGTGGAGCCCGATCCCGTACGCGGGCTGGCGATGCGGCGCACCAATCTGGTGCCCGATGCGGTGAATTGCGACCTGCCGCTGGACAATCGCCGCTCGCCCGGCTTCCGCCGCGTCGAACAGTTCATGACCGGCAACAGCTTTTATTTATGGATCGGCCAGCATGAGAACGGCCGCTATTCCAAGGCACACGCGCACACCTCTGCCGCGGTGCTCATCTGCATCAAGGGCAAGGGCTACACCCACACCTGGCCGGAACGGCTCGGCACCACGCCATGGAAAGACGGCAAACAGGATCAGATCAAGCGCATCGACTACGAGCCCGTCGGCATGATATCGGCGGCACCGGGCGGTGCGCGCTGGTTTCACCAGCATTTCGGCGTGTCGAAGGAGCCCTTGCGGCTGCTGGCGTGGTTCGGCCCGCACAATCCGGGGCGCGAACCCGGTCCGCCCGGCGAACAGCATATCGACTACACCGCGATGGACATTCCCGAAGGCGGTTCCTCAATTCCCTATTGGATGGAAGACCCGCAGGTGAAGAAGGATTGGGAAGCCAAGATCGCCGAGAACGGTGTCGAGAGCCGTATGAAGGCGGAGTTCTACGACAAGAATTTCAAAGGCGAGCTGCCCAAAGGCGTGTGATCTCTTTTCGTGCGACAAGCTCAGCATGAGGCCTTGGTTTCCTCCTCATGGTGAGCTTGTCGAACCATGAAGGCCGCCGCATGACGCTGATCATCAACAATGACGATGTCGCCAAGGTGCTGACGATGGCCGATACCATCACGGCGCTCGAAAAAGCCTATGCCGACATCGCCACAAAGGAAGCCGTTTGCCGTCCGCGCATCGATATCCGTATACCGACCAGCGATCCGAAAAAGAATTATCAATTCGGCAGCATGGAGG
>DATARE010000009.1:0-3436 GCA_036264295.1 Micropepsaceae bacterium
TCGGTAACCCAATCTTCGCCGAAACTTTCCCAAGCCAGCACATCGACAGGGCGCGGCCCCAGCAGCGACCACAGCGCCATTTCGACCGCGCCCGTATCGGAACCGGCAACGATGCCGATGCGGTAATCCGCAGGCACGCGCAGGACGGCGCGGGTGCGGTCGATGGCTTCTTTCAGCTTGGCTTTGCCCGGTTTGGAGCGATGGGAGCGCCCGAGGCAGGCGCCGCTCAGGCCTTCAAGATTCCAGCCCGGCCGCTTGGCACAAGGTCCGGACGAAAAAAAAGGCCGTGCTGGGCGCACGGCCGGACGATTCCCGGTCATGTTTCATTCCTTCCAGAATGATGGCGCTCCGTTGGGGGAGCGTGGCCCGGCGCGGATGTAGCTCTTCAAGGCACGCGCGTCAACTTGCCGTCCGGTAAACTTTGTTCCACATAAACATCATGAGCGATTTCAGCCAGATCGATGCGATCCTGATGCCCTGGGCGGAAAAGCGCGGGCTTCACGTCTATACCGGCCATCGCCAGAATGTGGTGCGCTCGGTCACGATTTATGTGTGGATCGGCACGCGCCATGATTCCACCGGCCATATCTGGCTCGATCGGCCGAATGAGCTTGGGTTGGTGGGACTGCACGCCGCCCATCGCGGCTTTCGTCTGGACGAAGCCGTGCCGCTGAGCGGTCTCGAAACAGCACTCGATGCAGCCTGCGCGCGGCTGGCGGCGCAGAACGCACTTTCAGACGCCCGATAGCGCGACTTACATCACGACGATTTCGTCATCGCCGGGCGGGTCCCGGCGATCCATGATCTCTTTCCCAGATCGCGTTCATGGATGGCCGGCACTGCGGCCGGCCATGACGAAAGCGCGAAATCTGCGATGCAGACGCACGTTCATGTGTCAAAATTCTATCTCGCCGCGCATATAAAGCGCACACGGTCCTGCCAGAATCACGCGCGCGCCCTCATCCGTACACAGAAGATCGCCACCGCGTGGGCTGGCCTGATAGGCGCGAAGCTGTGTCTTGCCCAGCCGCTTTGCCCAGAACGGCGTGAGGGCGCAATGAGCAGCGCCAGTGACCGGGTCTTCGGGAATTCCATAGCCGACCGAGAAGAAGCGGGAAATAAAATCATAGGGCGTGGCCGTCGGCCCGCCTGCGGTAACGATAAGACCCCAACGCCCTGCGCGGTCGATGACGGGCGCGATATCGCCGAGCTTTATCTCCCGAATGATCGCGGCGTCTTTCCATACGGCCATCAATTTGCGGCCGACGTGAATCTCATCGGGAGGCGGGACGTTGAGAGCGGTGCCGAGTGCTTCGCCAAAGCCGTCCGAGGCGGGGAAGGGCTCCACTTCATCGGCCGGAAGGGACATGCGAAGCCGTCCGCCGTCGCCGCGCGCCACCGTGAGTTCACCGCTCTTGGTCTCAAATCGCACCGCGCTCGATGACGGCGACAACTCATTCAGGACGACCCAACCCGAAGCGAGTGTCGCATGACCGCAGAGCGGGATTTCCGCCGCCGGCGTGAACCAGCGAAGCGCATAGCAGTCGCGTTCCAACCGTACGAAGAACGCCGTCTCCGACAAATTGTTCTCATTGGCAATCGCCTGCATGGTGGCGTCGGGCAGCCATTGTTCCAGTGGAACTATGGCAGCCGGATTGCCCGAAAAAGGCCGCTCGGCGAACGCATCCACCTGCCAAAGTTTGAGTTTCATCTTTTATCCTTTGAGCGATTGTCCAACCGGTAGAGCGGTGGCGCCGGCTATTCAACCGCAGTATAAACCGGCTCGGTCCCGAGTCGTAGCGCGCGCCGGGCTGACTTTTCGAAACAGAACTTTGGAGAGGCAATCGTGAAGAACATTCGCATTTTTGGAGCCGCCGCGGCATTTGCCGCGCTGGCGTTCGCATCGACCGCAATCTCGGTATCCCTGTCGACTCCCGTGGCTGCGCAAGCGGCGCAGGACGATCAAGTCCCCACCAGCAATGGCAATCTGGTGATTCATCCGGTGCATCATGCCGGTGTCGTGCTGACCTGGAACGGCAAGCGCATCGTCGCCGATCCAACCACCTTCCCGCCGGGGCCGAACAGCGGCGCGGCCGATTTCAAAGGCGCCAATCCGCCGGATCTCATTCTCATTACCCATGAACATGGCGATCATTTCAGCGTGCCAACGCTGACGGAGCTTGCCGGACCCAACACGGTAATCGTGGCGCCGCAGAGCGTGTTCGCCATGATGCCGCCTGCGCTTCAGGCCAAGACCAAAGTGATGAAGAACGGCGACAAGGGCACCTATGCCGGCGTGCCGATCGAAGCCGTCGTCGAATACAACACCACGCCGGAACGCATGATGTTTCATCCCAAGGGCCGCGATAATGGCTATGTGCTGAGCATGGGCGGCAAGCGCATTTATCTCGCGGGTGACACCGAGGAAGCGCCGGAACTGAAGAATCTTCCCAATATCGATGTGGCGTTCATTCCGATGAACCTGCCCTACACCATGACGGTGGATGCTGCCGCGACGTGGGTAAAGGATTTCAAGCCGAAGGTGGTTTATCCCTATCATTACGGCGAAAGCGACGTGAAGAAATTCCAGATGCTCGTTGGCAATGCCAGCGATGTGCGTCTGCGCAAATGGTATTGAGTTGAATTTGACGTAGTTGTCATCCCCGGCGAGCCGCGGAACGCGGTGAGGGAAGGGGATCCATTTTCAGCGGAAGAAATTCTGTTTGCGAAAAATGGGTTCCCTTCCCCTCGCGGTGCTTTGCACCGCTCAGCCGGGAATGACAGTTCACTCCGCGCTGTGGCAGACGGCTTCGATATTATGGCCGTCGGGGTCGAACACGAACGCAGCATAATAATTGGGATGATAGTGCGGCCTTAAGCCGGGTGGACCGTTGTTTGCGGCTCCGGCCGCGAGCGCTGCCTGATAGAACGCGTCCACCGCGGAGCGGGTTTTCGCCGCAATCGCGACATGGACAGGTCTGTTCAGGCCGCCTTCGCCGCCGATCCAGAAATCCGGTTTGTTATCGGCACCGAAACCGGCAGCCGGAGACGTGCTTCCGTGCTGCTGCACTTCCCGAAGCAGCGCGTAACCCAGCGGCGCCAGAGCAGCGCTGTAAAATGCTTTTGCACGGGCGTAATCGAAAACAGGAATGCCGATGTGATCGATCATCGGTCTGTCCGTCCTCAATTGACCAAGCGATAAATCCGCTGATCGTAAGGCGTGCCCAGCCATTGCTGCACGATGGTGCGATAGGTCTGGGTGTGTGGGGCGCGATTGTGCGCTTCGAACGCGGCGAGATTTGCCCATTCCTCGAAGGTGCGGAAATGGTTCACGTGGGCGGGAACCTCGTCCAGGATCTCGAACTGCACCATGCCGGGCTCCTTGCGGCTGGCCTCACCCAGCGGCCCCAGTGCATTGACCAGGTTCTGCGTGTTG
>DATARE010000018.1:0-2219 GCA_036264295.1 Micropepsaceae bacterium
GTGGTGCTGGATATTCCGCTGCTGTTCGAAACAAAGGGCGACAAGCGGGTCGATACTGTCGTGGTCGTCTCCGCTCCGCGCGCGATCCAGGTCAATCGCGTCGCCCGCCGACGCCGCATGAGCAAGGACGAGGTCGAATCCGTGCTCGCCCGGCAGATGCCGGATGCGGAAAAGCGCCGCAAAGCCGATCTTATTGTAAGGACAGGGCTTTCCCGCGGCCATACCGTCCGGGCCCTGAGACGCTTTATCCGGAAACTCCGCGCCTGACACCGACCCGTCCAGAAGCCAAGGCCGCAACGCCTCTTGCCCCGGCCGATCTGCGTGGCCGACGACGTGCTCGTCTTCCGCGAGGAATCGGCGACTTCGGCACATTACTCTACACCGGGACGGATCGGGCGGACCCAACGCTCGGCCACCGCTCTGTAGTCCTGATCGCGCAGGTCCTGCCCCACATCAGCGCGGCAATCGGGACACCCAACGCCGCCGAATAATCCGCATCAAAAGATCCCCGCCGCCAGCCCGCCGGCGAGCGCCGCGCCCAGTTCGCGGCAACACTGCAGATCGCCCTCCGGAATGACCTTCGGCGCCAGGATCGCCTCCGGCGTCTGTGCGTGGGTACAGACGATCACCGGATCGGCGACCGCCCGCAGACGCCACCCCGTGGCGATACGGGCAATCTGCCGAGCGGCGTTGTGACCGTCGCTGCCGGCACAGATCAAACACGTATAGGGGCGGCCGTTGATACGATCCAGCACCGGATAATAGGTACGATCGAAAAAATCCTTCATCCGCCCGGCCATTGCCGCCAGATTTTCCGGTGTCGCGAAAATAAAGCCATCCGCTGCCAAGACATCGTCCGGTTCAGCATTCGCCGCTGTCACCAATCGCACGGCAACATTCGGTTCGCCTCCGGCCCCTGAGGCGGCCGCTTCAGCCATGCGCTTCGTCCCGCCGGTCAGGGAATGGAAAACGATCAGCAATGTCTTCAAGGGAGGCTCCCCGATCGCACAACGATCGCGTTCTCATTATTCCGCGGGTGACGAAATCAATGCGCTTCGCCCCAACGAAGAAACAGGCCGACATCACCAGGCTTAGCGCCCGGAAGGGACCCCGAACGCACAGGACAGCGAGGCAGACGACACTCGCAACGCATCTGCGCACCGGAATTACAATCAACCAAATATAATAGTACGCTCAACCCAAGGGCTTTGCAGCGGCCGAAGAAGCAAATACGACCGAAAGTCGGCGGACAACCGGTGAGGCCTTACCCAACAACACTGGTGCACAAATGGGACGTATGGAACATCCCCGCAAGGCCCAGCCAGCCAGCGGCCACGTACCGGTGGCAGGCGAAGCCATATCGTGCGTCGACGATCAACAAGGTTTTCAGCCCGAAAGAGCGCCCACAGTCCGCCGCCTTGTCACCGCGCTGACAATCCCCAGCGCCACCACGTTCAACACCAATGCGACAATCCCGATATTCAGGTCCCGCAGCGCCTCCGGCAACGCAGGAAACAGCATGGCGAACGTGGTGTGCGTCAGGCTGGTTGCCGCAACGGTCCCGACCCCGACGCAGATCCCGACGAAAGCGCCTTCTTTGGTGACCGGATTATGCGGCAGCAAGCTCGCCACCAGAGTCGGAAAAAGCTGCGTCACGAAGCTGTAGCCCATCAACAGCAGCGCGACGATCGTGGCGCCGCCGCGCAGCGTGAAAATGACCGATACCAGCGCGACCACGGGAACGAACAGCTTGGCCATGCGAGACACGCTTGCATCGCTGGCCGACGCCTGGAACGGACGCACGATGTTGTTCGCCAGCAGCGTGGCGGAGCTCATCAGGATCATCGATCCCGGCACCAGTGCGGTCAGCACGCCGGCCGCCCCAATCACGCCGACAAACCACGGATCGAATGTCTGCACCGACAGCCGCAGCAACGACAAATCGATGTCCGCCCCCTTCAATCCGGGGACTTTCAGGATCGCCGCGAACCCGACAAAGAACACGAACAGCAGGATAAGCTGGTAAATCGGCAACATGGCCGCGTTGCGCCGAAAGGCACGCTCCTCCTTCGCGGTAAAAAGCGAGCCGAACGAATGCGGCCACATGTAAAACCCGAGCGCGGTCAGCAAGACGGTTGAGTCGAACCAGGCCGGGCTCTCTCCCTGCGCCGGCAGCGCGAGAAAATTCGGTTTCGCGGTCTGGATCGCCTCGAACATCG
>DATARE010000070.1:0-7595 GCA_036264295.1 Micropepsaceae bacterium
GTTGCGCACCAGAATGACGCGCAAGCCATTCGGCAGCGTGGCGCGCAGAACGCCCGCTTCTTCCTTTGCCTGCGCCGGGGCCGCAGGCGCCGGCGGTACCGAGACAAAATTGGCGATGCCGAGGATGGCAAGGGCGATTGCGCCAAAGGTTGCGCCCGCAAAACCGAAGCGGCGCGCATTCCGCGCGTGAGAATTGCCCATGATGCACTCCCGAAAAATTGTCCGGCGACCGCCCCAGCAGCGCTAGCCGGTTTTATCCTAACCCGGTTGCGAACGCAGCGTTACAATTCTTTAGGCTTTTCACGTCCCCGTCAGGCCTTGGTTTGTTTTGCCTTTTATAGGTCCTTCTATCGCGCTGATGCCCCGTCCCGGTTTCTACTCGCCAATCTCTGCAGCCGGTCTTGGACCTGAAGATGCGCCGCCATCACCGCTTGAAAGTCGATTCGTATTCCGATGCGGTTGTTCATGCGGGTGAACTCGATCATGCCGCCGGAATCGGCAAAGCCGTCGAAATCGCTCACCGTCAGCATGGCCTTTTCAGCCAGCGCGGCACGCAGTTGGGGCCATTGCGGCCTTGCGTTGGCATGAACAAACAGGAGCGAGCACATTGTCAGCTCACCGGCCGTTTTCGGTTCGCGAATTTCGATAATATGTTGATTGACAGTGCGGCCGGACATCGGCTGCAAACGGCCGTCAAACGGGTCGCCACCGAACAGGCAAACCACCATCGGCGTTTTGGGATCGGGCGCGCCTTCCGGCCAATCCGTGTACTTCATGAAATTGTACAACAGACCGGCTTTGATTTCCTGTTCCACCAGATGGATACCATCCTCGGACGGCATCGCAGGCGCCGGTGCCAAGCAAAGCCCCAAAACACCGATGGCGCAAGCCTGCGCGCGCGTGCGCGTCCGGATACCCAGCGGGCCGCGATGTGGCATTAGAATGTCCACCGTGTGCTCACGGTGAAATTTCGCCTTATCTCGCTTTGTCCGGGTAACGCGCCGAACTCCGGATGGCTCGCATCGAGCAGATTGAATCCGGCGATAGACACTTCGAGGTTCTTGGAGACATTCCAGCCCAGCCGCGCATCGAGCTCCACATAGGCGGGGACTTTAGGGTCCGGCAGCGCGTCCACACCCCTTACCCCCACGTCCAGCATCCAGTTTTCGCCGAGATTCATGGAGGATCGCAGCGAGAATTGGCCGTCCGGATCGTTGCCATGCGCGGCCAGGCCCATGACGTCAAGACTGCCCGGCTTGAAACGCAGATCTTCGTGCAGGGCGTTAAATCCTGCGTTCAGGCGCCACCAATCGGTTACGCTGTAGGCGCCCCAGATCTCCACGCCATAAACATTGCCCTCCATCATGTTTTGGAATGTCCCGGGCAGAAACCCGCTGACGCCGGCAAAGGTGATGGGGAACGTACCCGTTCGAGCAAGCTCGAGGCTGCGCAGATCGGTATACACATTGTAATAGGTCGAGACCGACAGCGTCGCCCGCGAAAATAATTCCGTCCGATAGCCGAGCTCATAGGCGGTGAGATTTTCGTCCTGGAAATCCGGGCCTCCGCCGATGACAGTGATTGCGCCCGATGTCTGAAACACATCGCGATCGAAGCGCGCCGGTGTGCGCACCGCACGAGACACCGCCGCCCACAGCAAATTGGTGTCGGAGATTTGCCAGGACATTCGCAGATTCGGCATGACCGCTGTCGAGGTGAAGGAATTCGTCTCGGCCTTGATTCCGCCGATCAGTTTCAGGTTGCCGGTCAGTGAGAAGGTGTCCTGGATGAACACATTCCCCAGGTCCAGCGTCCTGCTTGTCGGAGAGATAAAGACATTCGACGCCGGGGAATGGGTGAATCTGTCCGCAATGATGCGGTAACCGCCGCCCCAAACGATGCTGTTCCGTTCGCCGAGCGAAAAACTGTGCTGAATGTCCAGATCGAACACGCTGTAGCTGTCGGCGAGGGCATCGAGCTGTGCGCGGCTTGTGTAATCGTAATACGTCTGAACTTGCAGCGCCGAACCGCCGCCAAAATCGTGATTCCAACGGCCAAGCAGATTGTGTCCTTTGCTCTTCACGTCGCCGCTTGCGGTCCCATCAAACATGTCGCCCTGGACTGTGACGAGATCGCCTGCTTTGTTCCAATCGAGGCGGAAACCGCCTTGCGGAATGATCCATGAATCGTTGAGATCGGCTCCGCTTGCTGTCACGGTATTGCCGTGGTTGACGTCCATCGCGTAGAGGCGAAAACTCGTGTTGGGATCGATGCGGCCGCCGAAGCGCGCGCTGATTCCGCTTTCGGTATTGCCGCCGGTGATGGTCGCAACCACGCCCTGGGTGTCGCGGGAATTGCGGGTGATGATGTTGATCACGCCATTGACGGCGTTCGCCCCCCACAGGGTTGCCCCGGGGCCGCTGATCACTTCGATGCGCTCGATATCCTCGGGCAGGACATTCACCGAGTCCCAGAACACGCCGGAATAGAGCGGTGTGTAGACGCTGCGTCCGTCCACCAAAACCAGCAGCTTGTTGGCCGTGATATCGTCGAAGCCGCGCGCCGAGATCGCGTATCCGATTCCCCGCGCCACCTGGAGATTGGGCGCCAAACGCAGCATTTCGGGAATGCTGGTCGCACCGGAACGCAAGATGTCGTCCCTGCTGATGACATAAATGGCCGCGGGCGCCTCGCTCAATTTCTCCGAGGTGCGGGAGACGGACGTCACCGTCGCGTCCAGCAGCTCTTCGGGGGATAGCTCGAACGGATCGATCGTATCGACGGCGAGTGCGGGATGGCCCCAGCCCGCCAACCCGAACGCCGTCATCACGACAAGGGCGGGCGCCTTCCAGCAGGTTCGGCGAAAATCCGTGCCCGGCTCACTCAATCGCCGAGTGCGCCCGTTTTTCCTACCCCCCATGCCGATCCCCGAATCGCTAACCAGGCGTAAACCTAGGCATTCATGGTTAATCAATTCTTTACAAATCGCGTAAGGGACGCAGGGAACTCGCTATTTTTCCAAAATCGAAAACCCCGCTCGCCTCAGAACGGCGCCCGCGGCGGGGGTCTTCAGATAAGCGAGAAAGGCAGCCGCATCCGGCTTGGCATCCTTGGTCAAAGCGGCCGGATACAAAATGGGTTCGTGCGAGGTTTCGGGAAATACCCCGACGATTCGTACTTTCGGCTCGATCCGCGCATCGGTGCCATAAACAATGCCGAGCGGAACCTCGCCCCGCGCGACATAGGCGAGGGTGGCCCGCACATCTTCCCCTTGGGCCAGATGATCCTTGACCCCGTCCCAAACCCCGAGCGCCATCAGGGCCATCCTGCCGTAGCGGCCGGCCGGAACCGAATCGGGATTGGCAAGCGCCAGTCTGCCTCCGTGCAAGGCTTCGCCCAGCTTGAAATCCGGTGCGATGGTAAGGGCGATTTTTGAATCGGCCGGCGCAATCAGGACCAGGCTGTTGGCCAGCAGATTGGTGCGGGTGCCGCTGGCCATGAGATTCTTCTGCGCCAGGTAATCCATCGATTCCTCGTCAGCCGATATGAAGACGTCCGAACCGGCGCTCGCCTCGATCTGTTTGGCGAGAGTCATGGAGGCGGCAAAGGAAAACGCCACCTTTCGTCCGGTCGCGGTCTGATAGTTCCGTCCGATCTCCTGCAGCACATTCGTCAGAGATGCGGCGGCAAGCACGGTAACGCTTCCCGGCGTCTGCGCCTGCGCCGCAATGGCCGCCAGCATTGTCAAAACCAGGAAAGCGGCTCGCTTCAGCCACCGAACCATCGTGAAATATCCGCCTTGTGGTATTCACATAAATATCACGTTGCCGGGAGCTCCAGCAAGCTCTGGACGAAAGGCCCCTCGGTTTGCAACATCGTCGTCATGACGAAGCTTTCCATTCGCATCGATTTCGAAGGTGCCGAGGCGTTCGGTCCCGGTAAGGTGCGCCTGCTCGAACTGATCGACGCACAGGGTTCCATCCGTGGCGCCGCCGCAGCCATGAATATGAGCTATCGCCACGCCTGGCTGCTGCTGCAGGCCGTCGAAGATACGTTTGGGGCGCCCGTCATCAGCACGGCAACGGGAGGCGCCAAAGGCGGCGGCGCGAAATTGACGGAGCTCGGGAAAACCATTGTCGCACGGTACCGGACGATAGAGGCCCAGGCGGCATTGGCCGCGGCCCATGAATTGACGGAACTTTCCAAAGCGGCAGGAACCGCGCCACCCGAAGAGCGCGGCAAACGCCGCGAGCGGGCCGCGCGATAATCATTTCACGACCCTCTCGTTGGAGGCGTTGATGGCGTTCGGCAGATACGGAACCGCCGCAACTCTCTTCTGGCGTTTTGCCGCGGCGTCTCTGCAACGGCAACGCCGTCTTTCGCTGGAAGACAGGCTTGCCATGCTGCCGCTAACCGGTGCGCCCATTTCACGCCCCGTCGATATTCATTGGGACGCGCATCAAATCCCCTTCATCGAAGCGCAAAGCGACGATGATCTTGCCACCGCACTGGGCGTGGCCCATGCGCATCTGCGGCTTGGACAAATGAACTTGATGCGGATGATCGCCAAAGGCCGCGTGTCCGAAGCGGTGGGACAGCTCGGCCTCCCTGTCGACCGCCTGGTCCGCACCTTCGATATCGGACGCGCCGTACCTGCGATTGTCGCGGGCCTGCCGGAGGAAACGCGGCGCTGGCTCGAAGCCTTCGTCCGCGGCATCAATCATGTCGTGTGCAATGCCCCCGAACCACCACAGGAATGCGTTGTGCTGGGTTTGCCGCGCGAAACATGGACCGTTGTGGATATTGTGCTGCTGGGGCGGTTGATTGCCGCCGACGTGAACTGGATCGTGTGGCTGCGCTTGCTGAAATTTCGCAGCGATCCCGCATGGCCGCAACTTTGGCAGCGTCTGTTGCGACACGATCTGCTGTCCTATGAAAGCGAGAACCGGCCGGGCATCGCGGAGAGCCTGGCGGGTGCGGCCATCCGCTCGGGCAGCAATTCGCTCGCCATTGCGGGCGCGCGCAGTGAAAGCGGCGGCGCGCTGATCGCCAATGATCCGCATCTTTCGTTTCTGCTGCCCAATTCCTTTCTGCTCGCCGGGATGAAGTCGCCGTCCTACCACGCGGTAGGATTGATGGTGCCGGGGATTCCGTTCGTCGGGCTCGGCCGCAATCCGTGGATCGGTTGGGGCGGTGCCAGCCTGCATGCGGCCAGCAGCGATCTTGTCGCGGTACCAAAAGATGCACCCTTGCAAATGCGTGTCGAAACAATCGCCATCCGCGGCGAGACGGCCCGCGAAATCCAGATCCGGGAATCGCCATGGGGCCCGGTGGTCAGCGATCTTGACGCTCTGGCCTCGCGCGACACACTGGCGCTGCGGTGGATGGGCCATCTTCCGAGCGACGAATTCACCGCCATGCTGGGCGTCGCGCGCGGCCGCAATTGGGCGGACTTCCGCGCGGCGTTCGACACCTACGCATTGCCCGGTCTGGAGATGAACTATGCCGACGCGGCGGGCCATATCGGGCAGCTGATGGCAGCGAAATTGCCGCGGCGGCAAAAGGCTCAGCCGGATGACATCGTCAGCCCTCCCGAGAATGGCTGGGATGCCGCGTACACATCATCGGATTTGCCCAGCACGGCAGATCCCGAACACGGGTTCCTGGCGTCCGCCAATGCCCGCCCGGAAGAAACCGAGGCCATCGTCGGTTTTCATTTCTCGCCACGCAATCGCATCGAGCGGCTTCGGCACATCCTTGGCGAGGACGCAAAACTGTCGGTCTCCCGACTGAAACATATCCAACGCGACGTGCACATGCCGGAAAGCCTGACTCAGCGCGACATTATTCTTGCGTGGCTGGAAGAGGCGCGGCTTCGTGACAGGGCCAAACATCTTTGTGCCGCGCTGAAAAGTTGGGATGGCAATTATGATGCCCGGTCCACCGGCGCAGCCGCGTTCGAATTGATCTTCTTTCATCTGGCGCGCGCGCTTGTGACCCCATCGCGGCAAGCGGCCTATGAGGCGGCCTGGGGCACACGGACGCTGGTCTGGGCTGACATCCTCGCCGCGGGCCCAGAAACTCGAGCACATGCTCTCGCCCAGGCTTTGCGGAAAGCCGCGCACGATTTCGGCAGAGCCCATGCTTGGGGCACATTCCACCGTCTGCGGCTTGCGCATCCCTTTGGGATCATTCCCGGCATCGGCCGGCGCTACAGGCTGCCCGACACGGCGGCTTCGGGCACGTCCGAAACGCTGATGAAAACCGCCCATGGTCTGACCAACAAACGCCATCACGCGCGTTACGGCTCTGTCGCCCGCCACATCTCGGATATGGCCGATCCCGATGCCAATTGTTTCGCACTGCTGGGCGGGCAAGATGGTTGGATTGGCAGCAGCACCTATGCGGATCAGGCAGCACTTTGGGAGCGCGGGGAGTATGCCGTGCTGCCGCTGACCGTTCAAACCGTGCACGAGCGTTTTCCTCGTCATACGGTTCTGCGGCCATGATCGACGCCACGCCACTGCTGAAGCTGTATGCAAGTATACGGGGACGCACGCTCGACCACGAACACGCTCCCGAAGCGCAAAGGCAAGAACTGCTGAAACTTCTCCGCCGTGCCGCCACGACGCGGTTCGGCAAAGATCATCGCTTTTCAGAGATCGCCACGGTCGCCGATTTTCAGGCCCGTGTGCGCTTGCGCCGCTACGAAGATATGTGGCGCGAATATTGGCAGCCTGATTTTCCCAGATTGGTCGATTGCACCTGGCCTGGCACCATTCCCTATTTCGCGCTCAGTTCCGGCACGACCAGCGGCACCACCAAATACATCCCCTGCTCGCATGAGATGAACAACGCCAACAGCCGCGGCGCCAAGGACATGCTGGTGCACCATGTCCGCAACCGGCCCGCGACCCGGCTCTTCGGCGGCAGGAATTTCATGCTGGGTGGCAGCACCGATTTGACCGAACTCGCACCCGGCATTTTTGCGGGCGATCTGTCGGGCATCGTGGCGGCGCGGCTTTCGCCCTGGATGCGCGCGTTCGTTTATCCACCGCGCGAACTGGCGCTGATCGCCGATTGGGAGAAAAAGATCGACCTGCTGGCCCGGGGCATTTTGGACCAGAACGTTCGCTCCATCTCCGGCACGCCGAGCTGGCTGCTGCTCTTTTTCGAGAAGCTTTTTGCGCTGAGACCGGAGTGCGCGCCAAAGCTTGCGGCGTTCTTTCCCGATCTTGAGCTCATCGGCCATGGCGGGGTGAATTTCGCGCCCTATCGCCCGCAATTCGAAGCCCTGCTGGAAGGCAGCCACGCCGAGACACGCGAAGTTTATGCTGCGAGCGAAGGATTCATCGCATCCGCCGATCGCGGGCCAGGCGAAGGCATGCGCCTCGTCGCGGACAATGGTCTGTTCTTCGAATTCGTGCCCGTGGAAGAATTGAACGCAGCCAATCCGACGCGTCATTGGGTGGGGAATTTCGAGCTTGGCATCGATTACGCCATCGCGGTCACGACCTGCGCGGGACTGTTCGCCTATGTGATCGGCGACACGGTGCGGTTTATAGACCGCAAGCCGCCGCGCCTGCTGGTCACCG
>DATARE010000193.1:0-11764 GCA_036264295.1 Micropepsaceae bacterium
TGCAGGGTGAAGGGGAGAAACACCATGCCGACGCAGCGATTGCGCACGAGCCTGTTGATCGTTGCGGCGCTGATTTTCGCCGCGCCGGCCGTAACCGCGCCTGCGGCTCCCAATGCGTTCAAGGTCGGTATCGCAGCCCCGACGGTGAACATGCTGCCGCTGTGGATGGGACAGCAGGCCGGCCTCTTCCAGGCGCGCGGCTTCGATGTGGAGATCGTCAACACCGATGGCGGCAGCCGCGGTCTTGCCGAGGTTGGTGCGGGCCGCTTGCAGGCCATGATCGTGGGTCTGTCGGCCGTCATTGACGCCAATGGCAGGAACGGCGATTACCGGCTGATCGCCTCGGGTGCGAATACGATGTCGTTCCGCTTCTTCGGCGCGAAGGGCGTGGGAAACGCCGCCGCGCTCCGGGGTAAGACCATCGGCGTCAGCGCCTTCGGTTCGGAATCCGACAGTGCCGCGTTGATGGCGCTGAAGCAGCTCGGGCTCGCACGCAATGACGTCACGCTGACCGAAGCGGGCGGCACGCTGAAACGGCTGATGGCGCTGCAAGCGGGCACGATTGCCGCAACCGCTCTGAACGAGCCCGCCGATGGGTTGGCGCAGCGCGAAGGTCTGCCGCTGCTGGTCGATCTGAAGGCCAATCTGCCCTGGATATTCACCGCCATTGTGATGGACCGGCGCTATCTCGCGGCCCATCGCGAGACGGTGAAACAATTCCTGCGTGCCTATGTGGAGGCGATCTATCTGTCGCTTTCGGACGCGCAACGCGCCAAGGCGGTGCTGGCGTCCGAGTTCAAGGATTTCCGCCCCGATGTGCTGGACGCCACCTATGAAGATTTCAAGGCCCGCGTGCCGCGCGATGCCGCGCCATCGCAGGAGGGCGCCCAGATCATGCTGCGCGAATTGCCGGGTCTGGGTGCGCCGGTGAAGAGCAGCAATGTCGCCGATTATATCGACGCCAGCCTGATCGATGATTTGCGGCGCGAAGGTTTCGTCGAGGCCATGAAATCCAAATATCGCGTTCCGTGAGATCATCATGCTGCGGGCTCTCACGCGAATTTTCGTCCGCTACGCCGAGCGCTATATCCCCGATCCCTATCTTTACGCGCTGATCCTGACCTTCGTGACGGCAGCGGCCGCGTTCATCTGGACGCCCGCCGATGCGAACAGAATCGTCGCGTCCTGGTACGATGGCATCTGGGCCATACTCGCCTTCGCCATGCAGATGGCATTGATCCTTTCCACTGGCGTTGCGCTGGCCGAAGCCGGTCCCGTCAAGCGTGCGCTCCAATCGCTCGCCGCCATTCCCTCGCGCCAGTCCGGGGCGGCAATCACCATGTTCCTGGTGTCCGGTTTCGCCTCCTGGCTCAATTGGGGCTTCGGACTCGTGGCGGGTGCGTTGCTGGCCCGTGAAATCGCCAAGCGCCTGCGCGATGTGGATTTCGGCTTTCTCGTCGCCATCGCCTATATGGGCAATATGGTCTGGGCCTCGGGGCTCTCCAGCTCGATTGCGCTCGCCACCGCCACGCCGGGAAGCGCACTCAACATCGTGGAGAAAGTGACCGGCAAGGTTGCGGGCCTGAACGAAACCATCTTCACCGCCTACAATCTCATCCCGACAATTCTGGTCTTCCTGTTGCTTCCGATTCTGCTCGTCGCCATTGCGCCGGGCGAGGCGGAGATGAAGCGTATCGATCCCGATGCGCTGAAGCGCGAAGATCTGCCGCCGCCGCTCAGCCCCCGCGAAAGAAGTTTTGCGAGCCTGATCGAGGATTCGCCGCTCTTTACCCTGGCGCTGGTTGCCATGGGACTTGCCTATGAGGGCAATGTCATCGCCACGCGCGGTTTCACGCTCGACATCAATGGCATGATCTTCATCGCGCTGATGCTGGGGCTGATTTTCCACTGGCGGCCGATCCGCTATGTACGCGCCTTCAACCGCGCCGCGCGCACGGTCGGCCCCATCCTGCTGCAATTCCCGATCTATGGCGGGATCATGGGCATGATGACGGGCACCGGGCTCGCCGCGGTGATCGCGCAAGGCTTCGTCGCGTTTTCCACCCATGCGACGCTGCCCTTCTGGTCCTTCGTTTCCTCCAACATCATCAGCCTGTTCGTACCGTCCGGCGGCGGACATTGGGCGGTGCAGGGGCCGTTCATGGTGCCGGCGGCGGTGAGCCTTCACGTCGATCCTGCGCTGACCGCCATGGCGACCGCCATGGGCGAGCAGACCGCCAACATGATCCAACCGTTTTGGGCGCTTCCGGTGTTGGCGATTGCCGGGCTCGGGATTCGCGACATCATGGGCTATTGCGTGATGGCCTTGCTCGTGGGTCTTTTGCTGTACGGTGGTGCGATGTTGGTGTTCGCTTGACCTTTGTTTGCAGGATCGATCCATGGCCGCCCTTATCAATCGCCGCACGCTGACCATCGAATGGGGGCAATGCGATCCCGCCGGCATCGTGTTCTATCCGAATTATCTGGCCATCTTCGACACCAGCACGGGCCTGTTGTTCGCGCGCACCGGGCTTTCGCCATCCGCGATGCGTGCGCGCTATGGCATCATCGGCATGCCGCTGGTGGAGCAGGGGACGAAATTTTTTGCACCCTGCCAGTTCGACGACGAAATCATCGTCGAAAGTGAAGTCGGCGAATGGGGCCGTTCCAGCCTGACCGTGCGTCACCGCATTATGAAGGGCGGCGATATGGCGGTGGAGGGCTTCGAAAAGCGCGTCTGGGCCGTTGCCGATCCCGCGCGGCCCGGACGGATCAAGGCAGAGCCGATCCCGCGCGAGATCATGGCAAGCCTGTCCGACCCCACGGGTGCGACGCGTTGCGCGCCATAGCCGGAGGCGTCTTCCGATGCGCGTAGCCATTCTTGGCGCCGGACCGGCCGGGCTTTATTTCGCCTATCTTATGAAGCGCGCGCGCCCGGATTTCGAAATTTCGCTGTTCGAGCAGAATCCCTCCGATGCGACGTTCGGGTTCGGCATCGCCTTTTCGGCACGCGCTCTCGAATTTCTGCAGGCCGAAGATGCCGCCACATGGGCGGCGATCGAACCGTCGCTGGAACGCTGGAACGACAGCCTTCTCTATCTGAACGGCGAGAAAATCCGCATCGACGGGATCGGTTATGCGGGCATTGGACGCTTGCGCCTGTTGCAGATTCTGCAAGAGCGGGCGCGCATGGCGGGTGTGCGGCCGATCTACAATCATGCCGTTGCGGCGCTGACGGAATTGGAAGGCGCGGATCTGATTGTCGGCGCCGATGGCGTGAATTCGCTGGTGCGCCAGGACGGCGCGGCGGGCTTCGGCACCTCGATTTCCTATCTGACGAACCGCTTCGCCTGGTACGGCACGCCCAAGCGCTTCGAAGCGCTGAGCCACAGTTTCGTCGAGACGTCATTTGGCTTTTTCAATGCGCATTTTCATCGGCACGCGCCGGACATGAGCACCTTTGTCATCGAAGTGGACGAACCTACCTTCTTGCGCTGCGGCTTCGGCACCATGGAATTGGACGAAGCCCGCGATTTTTGCGCCCGCATTTTCGCCGATGTGCTCGGCGATGCACCGCTGATTTCCAACAAATCGATCTGGCGCCGCTTTCCCAAGATCGAGAATGCGAGCTGGAGCTGTGAAAACCGCGTGCTGATCGGCGATGCGCTTCACACGGCGCATTTTTCCATCGGTTCGGGAACGAGGCTTGCCATGGAAGATGCCATCGCGCTGTGCCATGCCTTGGAAATCCACGGCACGGACATCAGAAGCGCGCTCGCGGATTTCGAAAAAAACCGCCGGCCGCCGCTGACGCGACTGGTCGCCGCGGCGGACGCGAGCGCGCAATGGTACGAGCATTTCGCCGATCATATGCGCCTGCCCCCGCTCGATTTCGCGATGAGCTATATTACCCGCTCCGGCCGGGTGGATCTGGAGCGTTTGCGCAAGACCTCGCCCCAATTCATGGCGGCCTACGAAACGCACGGTTTCAAGACGTGAGGCGCCGATGACGAACGTCACCGCATTCGACGATGTCACAGTGGAAGCCGCCGGGCCGGCCGCAATCATTAAGCTCACCCATCCGCAAACGCTGAACGCCATATCGCCGCGCATGATCGGCGGTCTGTCGCGTGCGCTTTTGCATGTCGAGGTGGCGGAGCCGGCGTTCCGCTGCGCCATTCTGACCGGCACGGGGCGCGGTTTTTGCTCGGGCGCCAACCTCACCACCACCGGTCCCGACGATATTCTGCAGCAAGGCGATCTGGGGCGCGTGCTGCGCGATTGCTACAATCCGGTGCTGCGCCAGATGCGCGATTTGAAGATGCCGCTTCTGGTGGCGGTGAACGGGCCCGCGCTCGGCTTCGGGCTTAGCCTGGCGCTGATGGGCGACATTGTTCTTGCCGCGCGCTCCGCCTTTTTCCAGCTCACCTTTTCGCGCATCGGCCTAGTGCCCGACGGCGGCGCGCCGTGGCTGCTGCCACGCATTGTCGGCATGGCCCGCACGCGGGAACTCGTGATTCTCGCCGAACGCCTTTCCGCGGAAAAAGCGCTGGAATGGGGCCTGATCAACCAGGTCCATGACGATGATCGCGTGATGGAAGCGACACTGACGCTCGCCAAGGAATTGGCCCAACGGCCGACGGCGAACTTGTCGCTGATCCGCCGGGCCTATTGGGACAGCCTCGACAATTCTTATGAGCAGCAGCTGGAACTCGAAGTGGAGCTTCAGACAAAAGCGGGCAAAACCGCCGATTTTGTCGAAGGCGTTATGGCCTTTCGCGAAAAGCGCCCGCCGGTGTTCAAGGGCACGTTAGGGTAGGCACATCTCCGTATACCGCCTCGCGCGCTCGCTTGTTATGTAAAGCACCGTGAAGCTGAGTCTGGAGAACGAAATGTCCGGCGGAACCGCCACACGCGAAATCGCGATCGTTGACGACGACGATGCCGTTCGCGACTCCATGCGCGCTGTGCTCGAATCGCTCGGCTTTGCGGTGCACGATTACAGATCGGCGGTGGACTTTCTGGCGCGGCGTAACGCCGACAGCGCGGAGTCCTGTCTTCTCCTGGACTTGCATATGCCGGTGATGACCGGGCTGGACCTGCTCGAATTCATGCAGGCAAACGGTCCGCGCATTCCCACGATTGTGATCACGGGCCGTGGCAATTCGGATCTCCGGGACAAGGCGCTGCGCAGCGGAGCCGTTGCCCTTATCGACAAGCCCGTGACCGGCAATGCGCTTCTCGGCGCGCTCGACAGCGCGTTCGCCGCCGCCGCGTAAGAAAGCGCACAACCTTTTCCTTGGCCGTTCGTTGTCACGGGGCGTCAATGCCCCGGTGCTCATGTCAGCCTCTTCCGACAGTTTCGATTGCCTGATCGTAGGTGGGGGACCGGCGGGTCTGACGGCCGCGCTGTATCTGGCGCGCTACCGGCGCAATTTTGTGCTGGTCGATTCGGGGTCCAGCCGCGCCAGCCTCATCCCATGCACGCACAATTATCCGGGCTTTCCCGAAGGCATTTCCGGCATCGATCTGATGCGCCAAATCAAGCAGCAGGCAGAGCGTTATGGGGCGGTGGTGACGCATGGTGCGGTCACACAGATCGTGCGCAGCGGCAACGGTTTTCGCGCCACCCTCGGCGACGCCGCAATGAATGCGCGCAAGGTTCTGCTGGCCACAGGCGTGGTCGACCGGGAACCCGATCTGCCGAATTTGCGCCAAATCATCTATCGCGGAGAAATCCGGCTTTGCCCGATTTGCGACGGGTATGAAGTCATCGACCGCTCTGTCGCCGTGATCGGTCCGGTGAAGGAAGCCGTGAAGAAGCTCGATTTCCTGAGCACCTATACGCGCGATCTGACATTGCTTCCCATCGGCCGCGATCTCACCTTGGATGAACACCAAGAAGCGATCCTGCGCAGGCTCGCCATCGCGCTTCCCTTGACGCCGGTGAGCGATCTGAAGATCGAAGGCGACGAGGTCGCGGCGGAAATGGCCGATGGCGAAATCCGCCACGTGGATGTGCTGTATCCGGCCATGGGCATGGATGCCCGTTCCGGATTGCTGCGGCACTTGGGAGGCAAGGTCAATGAGAGCGGCTGCATCGTCACCGATGCGCATCAGCAAACCTCGATACCGGGCGTCTATGCGGCAGGCGATGTGGTCAATGAGTTGAATCAGATCGCGGTTGCCACTGCCCATGCCGCCATCGCAGCGACCGCCATTCACAATGCCCTGAACGCCGAGGACCGCGCCGCCACGGATGCATGAGCCTGCTCAGTGCAACGGCCTGTCCTTGCCTTTTCCTTTCAAGGCGGGATCGTGCGTGTGGTGCGAATCGGATTCCCCGCCGCCCCCGGATACGACGCTGCGTTGGAAATCCGTATCCGGGCGGCTGCGTCTGTTGCTGTGGGATTTTTCCGGATGCTTGTGGTTTTCATGGCTGGCACCAGGGCCGCCGATGCGTTCCGTGGCGGGATTTTTCCGAGGCATCGTCAACGGTCCTGCTGATAGCCCTGATTGTGGGTGTTCTGATGGATGTTTGCCTGCCTGCCACGTTCGCGCAGGTTTTGCCCGTCTTCTTCCGCCGCATCCCTTTTGGCTTTGTCGGAATGCGCGCCGTGCTTGTTCTGCTGTTCGGCGGGTACGGGTGGTGGTTTGTGCGCCATCGGGGACTCTCCGTTTTCGCAAAGAGAACCCTCGGCGCGCCGGCAGGTTCCCTTTGCCACCGCGTCTCGGGAAAACCGGAACCCGGACCTTGCCGGAACGTTTTGGCTTCGCAACCGAGACCTTGGGCGGGCCTGATGACATCCACGCAGCCATACAATTTCCCGCGTTCCGACGAGCGCGCGCCAACACTTCTCATCGTCGGGGACGAGCTTCTGATCCGCGCCATTCTCGCGGATTATCTTCAGGAATGCGGTTTCACCGTTCTGCAGGCCGAAGACGCACAGGATGCCATCGAGATGTTGCAGGCAGGCACGCCGGTCGATTTGGTGTTCAGCGATGTGCATTTGCCGGGATCGATGGATGGCCTTGCCCTCAACCAGTGGCTGCGCGCACAGATGCCCGGTGTGCCCATGATCCTGACGTCAGGCGACGCCAAAAAGAGCGAAGCCGCCAAAGAGCTTTGCCGGAACGAGCCCTTCTTTGCCGATCCTTACGATATTCATCAGGTGGTCCGGTATATCCGCGGCGTTTTGAACGAGCAGAAGCAAAACTAATCTTCGTGCGGTTTTGCCTCCACCTGGCTTAAGCTCTCTTCCGCAAGTGTGGTCGAGGGCAGCATGTCACTGGCACAAGAGACAGTTTCCGGAACGGGCGAATTGGCACCGGCCTTCCCTGCGGTCCGCTGGGCGCAGCTCGGGCTCTCGCTGATCGCCATGATGTCGATCTCCAGCCCGCAATATGTCTGGACCTTGTTCGTGGCGCCCTTCCAGGCGGCAACGGGGGCAAATTTGCCCGCGGTCCAGATCACCTTTTCACTGCTGATCGTGCTGCAAACCTGGTTGGCCCCGCTGCAGGGGTGGCTGGTGGATCGCTTCGGACCGAAATTCCTCATTGCGGGCGGAGCGGCGCTGACCGGGCTCGGCTTCGTTCTATCGGCGCAGGCGACGACCACCTGGACGCTTTATCTCACCTATGGCGGGCTATGCGGCTTCGGCACGGGCATCGTCTATATCGGGATCATCGGGTTGATGGTGCGCTGGTTCCCCGACCGGCGTGGTTTTGCAGTGGGGCTTGCGGCGGCCGGTTATGGTTTCGGGGCTATCGTCACCACCTTTCCCATCGATGCGATGCTGAAATCCTCCGGCCATCGGCCCACCCTGGTGACGTTCGGGTTGTTGCTCGGCGTCATCGGCGTGTGCGCCGCGCTGGGTTTGCGCGCGCCACGCACCGGCGAAATTCGCTTCACGCCCGCCAGCCTGCCGATTGCGACCTCGGCGATCAATTACACGCCTTTGCAAATGCTGAAGACGCCGATCTTCTGGCTGATGTTCGCGATGATGACGATGATGTCGACTGGCGGGCTGATGGTGGTGTCGCAATTCGCGCCCGTGATGCGCGATTTCGGCATCGCGGAGGTTGCGATTTCCGGCATGGCGGCGCTCCCCTTGGCGCTCACGCTGCAGCGCGTCGCCAATGGCCTGACGCGGCCCTTCTTCGGCTGGATTTCCGACAATATCGGACGCGAATGGACCATGTTCATCGCCTTCGGGATGGAGGCTTTGGCGGTGTGGCTGATGCTGTCCGCGCGCGGCAATCCCGCTTTGTTCGCGCTCCTTTCGGGTGTGGTGTTTTTCGGCTGGGGCGAAATCTTTTCGCTGTTCCCATCGACGCTGACCGATACCTACGGCACCAAACACGCGACGACGAATTTCGGCTTCCTCTACATCGCGCAAGGGGTGGGTTCGGTGCTGGGCGGTCCCGCGGCCGCATGGATGCACGATGCGACCGGAAGCTGGTTTCCGGTGTTTTGGCTCATCATCGGGCTGGACGCGGCAACGGCGCTGCTGGCGTTGCTGGTGCTGAAACCGATGCGCGCTGCCTGGCACGCACGACAGCCGACAGTTTCCTCCCCCGTTTACGGGGGAGGTGGCGCGTAGCGCCGGAGGGTGGACGCCGCCTGTATCAGCGCCAACAAGCGCGGCGGCGTCACCGGCAAATCCGTAATCTTCACCCCGAATGGCCGCAGCGCGTCTTCGATGGCCGAGACAATGGCCGCCGGCGCGCCGATGGTACCGCTTTCAGCCGCACCCTTCACACCCAACGGATTGAACGGTGACGGCGATTCCATGTGGTGGATTTCGATTGTGGGCACCGCATCCGATGCCGGCAGCAGATAATCGGCGAATGTCGCCGTCAGCGGCTGGCCATTGGCGTCATAACGCATCCATTCATAAAGCGTCGCGCCAATGCCGTGCGCCACCGCGCCCTGCACCTGGCCCTCGACCATCAGCGGATTGATCATGCGGCCGCAATCATGGACCACGACATAGCGGTTCAGCATCACATGGCCGGTGGCGACATCGACCTCCGCCTCGCAGATGTGTGTGCCGTTGGTATAGGTCATCGCTTCCGGTTCGTAATCGCAAGCCGCGGCCAACCCCGGCGCCATATTGGCGGGCAATGAAAAGCCCGGAACGCCGGACAGCATCCGCGCAATTTCGGCGAGCGCGATCTCCATGCCCTGCATGCCGCGCCCGCGCACAACACCATCCGCCAATTCCAAGTCTTCGGGCGCGAGCTTCAACAATATGGCTGCGGTCTGGATGGCCTTGGCGGCGACCGCATGTGCGGCGCGATGCGCGGCATTGCCGGCATTCACCGTCTGGCGGCTCGCAAAGGCGCCGAGCCCGAGCGGTGAGGCTTCCGTATCGCCGTCGATGATGTGGATGGTTTCCGCGTTTACGCCCAATTTTCCGCCGACAATCTGCGCCAGCATGGATTTGACGCCCTGGCCCTGCGCGGTCGCGCCCGTGGTGACGATGATCTTGCACGACGGCCCGACACGCACGGACGCGCTTTCGAATGGTCCGCGCCCGGTCCCTTCGACATAATTGCACAGACCGATGCCGATGAAGCGCCCCATTTCGCGTGCGCGCTGCTGGCGCGCGGGAAAGTCATCCCATCCCGCCGCTGCCAATGCGCGGCGCTGGCTTTCGGGATAATCGCCGCTGTCATAGGTCATCAGGCTGCCGTCGCGCTGTTTCACCGGCGTGGCATAGGGCATGCGTTCGGGCGCGATCAGGTTGCGCCGGCGGATCTCGTCGCGGCTAATGCCAATCTTCTCCGCCATCGCATCGAGCAAACGTTCCATCACGAACGTGCCCTGGGGGCGTCCCGCACCGCGCGTCGGCGCCGCCGGCGTGAAATTGGTCAGGCACAGCGAAATCCTCAGATCGCAAGCGGGCAGCACATAAGGCCCGATCATATTGGTGGCGGCGTTGTAGGGCAGCGCCACGCCATAGGGCGTGTTCGCGCCGTGGTCGTGGCGCATATGGCCGCGAATGGCGAGCAGGCGGCCCGCGGCATCGCACGCGGCCTCCATGTCCCAATCCTGGCCGCGTTCGGCGACGGTGGCGGTGAAGGATTCGCCCCGGTCTTCGATCCATTTGACCGGCGCATCGAGCGCGAGTGCCGCGGCGGGGATTGCCAGCTCCTCGGGATGGAACACGGCCTTGGGCCCGAAGCCGCCACCCACATCGGGCGCGATGACGCGGATGCGGTCTTCATCGAGCCCAAGCGCAGTCACCAAAATCGATTTCGCGCGATGCGGCATCTGCGTGCCGTCCCAAATAATGAGCCGCTCTTCGCATCTGTCGAAATGCGCCACGATCCCGCGCGGTTCGATGGCGCCACCCACGCCCTTGCACAGCCGAAACCGTATCGCGACACGATGAATGGCGGCGGCGAACCCGGCCTCGGCATCGCCGTAGGAGAGCGTATGTTGCGCCACCAGATTGCCGGGCGTATCGAGCCGGGCACGCGGGCTCGTTTCCGCAAGACCGGCCACAGGGTCGGTCACGGCGGGAAGCGGATCGGCGTCGATTTCGATTGCGGCGGCGGCGTCCTCCGCGATGGCTCGCGTTTCAGCCACCACCAGCGCGATTGGTTCGCCCGCATAGGTCAGCTCGTCATGGGCAAGAACGAACGGATCGACCGGAAAGCGGATCGCGCCCGATGGCAAGGCAAGCGGAATCGTGTCTTGTGTCAGAAGCGGACGCAGATCGGCATAAGTGAAAACCGCGCGCACGCCTGGCCATGCGCGCGCCTTCGACACATCCAGGCGCGTCATCCGCGCATGCGCGAAGGGGCTGTGGAAAAATGCGGCGTGCAGCAGGCCGGGCAGGCGGATGTCATCGACAAACCGCCCGCGCCCGCGCAGCAGCGGCGCGTCCTCGACGCGCAACATGCGTTTGCCGATGATGTGATGCGGCATTCGAGCGACTCGCTGCCCTCTACCGGCAAACTGAAGGAGCACGTGCCGCATGACAAGTTGCCAAACGGCAGCCGCGTGTCTCGCAATTCGCGCTGGCACGCCTCATATGAAAGGGTGAAGAGCCGGACGAAAAGGATCGAACGAGATGGTATCGGGAGCCGGATACCCACCCCTCCCCCCACAAAAATCTGCAAAACAATTAACGGTAGGAAGACCAGCGACTCGCTGCGATATGTAGTATGCAACGATCCTTTTATTGGTTGAGCCCATGACTTCGTCAGATCCCCGTCTGCATCATGCCGCCAATTGGCTGTCGCGTTTCACCGTCAATGGCGTGGCGGCCAGCGATTTTCACGATGTGCTGTCCTCGCTGACGACCTGGGACGATTGGTGCCGCGCCTGGTCGGCACGTGCCGCGGTGCATGAGGGGCTGGGTCGCGAGGCGCTGGCGGAAAGCCATTGCATCAGCGCGGGCGAACATCTGTCGCGGGCCGCCGTGACCTATCATTTCGCCAAATATCTTTTCGTGCAGGATATGGCACAGATGCGCGCCGCCCATGCCAAGGCGGTGGAATGCCTGAACCTCGCGCTGCCGCATCTCGATCCCGCGGGCGAACGCGTGGCTATTCCTTACGAGGGCAAGCACCTCGCCGCCACGCTGCGCAAGCCGAAGGGCGTTGCACGCCCGCCGATCGTACTGATGACCATGGGGCTGGATTCCACCAAGGAAGAACTTCTCACCTTCGAGATGGATTTCCTGCGCCGCGGCATGGCGATTCTTGCCTTCGATGGGCCGGGGCAGGGGGAAGCCGAATATGATTTCCC
>DATARE010000194.1:0-1990 GCA_036264295.1 Micropepsaceae bacterium
GTGGGCTATATGCCGCGAATACCGGTGCGTTGTCATCTTCGGTTGCCAACATAAATCAGCGTACAAGCGAGAGCACCATGGCCGACCGTGACGATTTTGTTGACACTAAGATTGCCGCCGCCGAGGCACGCAAGGACACAAAAATTGTCCGTCTTGAAGGAGCCATAAATACCGCACTGGCAACAATCGTCGGCAAGATTGATGCGTTGAGCGTGCAGGTTTCGGATCAACGTCGAGACCGGAATGTAATTATTGGCACGATCGTATTATCCGCTCTTGCTTTGGGTGGCCTTGTTTGGGGTGCTGCTACTTACGGCGATGCGCTATTTGGGCGAGGGATGAATGTTCGCGATGTGGTTCAGTCCGTGGTAAGAGAACAACAGCAAATTCAAGAGCGAACGCAGCAGCAGAGACCTAACACCCCGCGATAGCTGCTCCAAAAATGTCGGGGTTGAAGCGGTTATTGTATCTGAATTGAAACTCCGCGACGTAAAGCGGCATATATTAGCGCTCATCTTGTGGAATGTGCCGAACTGCACCGACAACATTGATCTTTAGTACCGTATAGTCACAGGGTTGATCCCTCAAGACTGACAAAGAAACCCCGCGTCCGGCGAGCCGAACGCGGGGTTTGCACCTCAAGCTTTGTTGCGCGCCCGCCGATCAGACGGAGCGCAGATTTTCCGCCGAGGACTTGCCGGTCTTGCGATCGGCAACGACATCGAAGGTGACTTTTTGCCCCTCATTGAGGCTGCTCATCCCGGAGCGCTCGACCGCGCTGATATGGACGAAGACATCCTTGCCGCCGTCATCCGGCTGGATGAAGCCAAAGCCTTTTTGGCCGTTGAACCACTTTACCGTACCTTGCGCCATGTGACTCTTCTTTCAGATCGTGTGTGTAAGGAGGCCGCATAGTCGCGCGGCCCGGTTATGTTCGAGATTTGGGAAACTCGTCAGTCCAGCCCGTTGGTTCGCGGCGTGGCCAAGTCGTTCGGCCGAAACTCGATCGGCGATATGTAGCGCGTCGGCGCCGGTTGGGGAAGGACTTGTTAGCTACGGAAACGGCTGGTTTTTTTAAAAAGCCGCCAGTTCATTCCCTGAGGCGAAATAGTTTGAGCTTGAATCATTATTCCGCTTAGGTTGTTGTTTGAACATGATCTTTTCCGACTGGGCTTCGCCCGCCGAAGCACCAGCCCGAACCGCGAGTAGCAGCCGAGGCTTCGCGCAGGGGGGAAACCGGTATCCACCCTCGGATCGAGTCCAAGGGCATGCTTTTCGGGCTCATGGCCTAAAGCGCCGGCAGCACGGCCCGCGACAGATAAAGCGCAAGCGAAACGCCCAATAAGCCGATCATGATGGCGAGCGCGAGGTCGAGGCGCGCGCCGGGGCCAGGCACTTCGGCGTCGGTCTCGATGTCCTTCGCGGTCCTGGTAAAGCGCAGTCCGGCGATGGCGATGGTGACGACGCCGATGACGATGAAGGCCAGCCCGGCCCAATTAGCGAAGCGCTCGCCGGGCGCCGCGAGCTGGCGCTCGGACAGCTGCGGCGCCGCGACTTTGAGAAACAGATCGAACCGCTCGATCAGAAAGCCGAACGCCATCACCGCAATCGCGGTGCGCACCCAGGCGAGAAAGGTGCGCTCGTTGGCGGCGTGGTCGCTGTAGCGCTTGATCATGGCGGGACCTCGGCAAACCTCGGGGCAAAGCTCACGGTGCGGCGAACGGCGCATGCTAAGGCGAAAATAGCTTTGGCGTGAACCGCGCTGGCGCGCTCCTTCTCCCCGCGCGCGGGGAGAGGAGAAAAAGAAATCTCGTTCTCACGGCTGCGTCTTTCTCATTTTCCCTCCCCCCTTGCGGGGGAGGGTAGGGAGGGGGGTGGCGAGGTAAGCGCTTCAGCGCGGAAATTAACCTCGCCACCCCCACCCCGCCGCGCATTGCGCGTCGACCCTCCCCGCAAGGGGGAGGGTAAGTGCCGGCAATCACACGACGGG
>DATARE010000167.1:0-7241 GCA_036264295.1 Micropepsaceae bacterium
GGAAAACGAAACACAGGCGCTGGACGCAAATGACGGCCACCGGCTCTGGGATCACCACGGCACGGTCGAAAGCGCGGCCATTCTCTCCAGCGCCAGCGTCGGGGTTGCCGGCGATACGGTGGTGGTGCCTTACAGCTCCGGCGAGCTTTATGCTTTGCGGGTCCAGAACGGCACGCCGTCATGGACCGACACGCTGACGCGGTCAGGCAACACCACCTCGCTCACCATCATCAACGACATCGCGGGACGGCCGGTTATCGATCGCAACATGGTGTTCGCGGTCAGCCACTCCGGCACGCTCGCCGCCATCAATTTCCGCTCCGGCAGCCGCGCCTGGACGCGCAATATCGCCGGCATTCAGACGCCTCTGGTTGCGGGTGAATATGTCTTCATCGTCTCGACCGATGGGCAGGTCGTCTGCATGAATCGCGGCGATGGGCGCGTGCGCTGGACGGCATCTTTACCGGTTTTCGAGGACCCCAAGGGAAAACGCGATCCTATCGTGTGGACTGGACCATTGCTGGTGTCGAATTTCCTCGTGTTGGTCGCATCGGACGGAAAAGCGACGTTGCTGTCGCCCTTCACCGGCCAGAAGCTCGGCGAAACCGCCATTCCCGATGGCACCTTCATTCCACCGGTCGTGGCCAACGGCATGATGTATGTGCTGACCAATGAGGCGCAGCTCGTCGCGCTGCGCTGATCTGGCGAGCCCGCGCGCCCCGGGGCATTGAGGCCCGTTTGAAATGCCCCTGACCGTCGCAATTGTCGGCCGGCCGAATGTCGGAAAATCCACGCTGTTCAACCGGCTTGCGGGAAAGAAGCTCGCCATTGTCGACGACACCCCAGGCGTCACGCGCGACCGCGCCTTTGCGGAAAGCGATTTCGGTGGCCTGCATCTCGCGCTGATCGACACTGCCGGTTTCGACAAAGGTGCGCCGGAAAGTCTGGTCGCGCGCATGGCGGCACAGACTAATGCCGCCATCGCCGATGCCGATGTCTGCCTGTTCGTGGTGGATGCGCGTGCCGGTGTGACGCCGGGCGATGAGATCGTCGCCCAGGCGCTGCGGCGGAGCGGAAAACCCGTGATCCTTGCCGCCAACAAATGCGAAGGCAGGTTGGCCGATGCTGGCGCGACCGAAGCCTATGCGCTGGGGTTCGGCGAACCGATTGCGCTGTCTGCCGAACATGGGATGGGCTTGGCGGAATTGCAGCAGGCATTGGCCGCCTATGAGTCCGACGCAGGCGTTAATGGCGAACCCGCGGAAGCGGCCGAAACCGATGCCGCCGACCGGCCGCTCAGACTTGCCATTGTCGGGCGGCCCAATGTCGGCAAATCGAGTCTTCTCAACCGCCTCATCGGCGAGGAACGCTCGCTCACCGGCCCCGAAGCGGGCATCACGCGCGATGCCGTCCTGGCGGAATGGCACCATGATGGGCGCGATATCCTGCTGCACGATACGGCGGGTTTGCGCAAGAAAGCGCGAATATCCGAAAGGCTGGAAAAACTCTCGGTCGGTTCGACCCTGAACGCCGTGCGCTTCGCCGATTGCGTCATTGTCGTCATGGATGCCAACGAAGCGTTGGAGAAACAGGACCTGGCTATCGCCGCTCTGATCGCGAGTGAGGGCCGGGGTATCGTTTTCGCAGTCAACAAATGGGATTTGGTCAAGGATCGGAACGCCGCGTTCAAGGCGTTGCGCGAACGCGTGGACCGGCTTTTGCCGCAAATCGCCGGCGCGCCCATCGTCGGTGTCTCTGCATTGACCGGCGAAGGCATGGAGCGTCTGATCCCGGCAGTGCTGGAAGCCGAACGCGTCTGGAATACGCGCGTCTCGACCCACAAAGTGAACCGGTTCCTGGAAGGCGCGCTGGCCCAACACCCGCCGCCCGCGATTCACGGACGCCGCGTGCGCATCCGCTACATGACGCAGGCCAAGGCAAGACCGCCGACCTTCGTGCTGTTCGGCAATCAGCTGAAGGAGCTGCCTGAATCTTATCTGCGCTATTTGGTGAATGGCATGAGGGTGGCGTTTGAAATGCCAGGCACGCCGATCCGGATCAATTTGCGCGGCAGCAAGAATCCGTATGCGGATAAATAACGCCGACCGCCGACCGGTTACCGGCGGAACGTCACCAGTTCGCCGTTCTTCGTGCAGGCCGGCGACAGCATCTCCAGGATAAAGGGCGCCAATTCTTCCGGAGCGGGAAGCGTCATCGGGTCTTCGCCCGGCATGGCTTCGGCGCGCATCCGTGTGCGCGTGGCCCCCGGATTGCAAGCATTCGCCTTGACGTTGGTGCCGTTGCATTCCGCGGCATAGGTGAAGGTGAGCATCTCGACCGCCGCCTTGCTCATGGCGTAAGGACCCCAGTAGGGGCGGTTCAGCCGCGCGACCGCCGAACTCATCATCAGCACGCGTCCCGCATCGGATCGGCGCAGAAGCGGATCGAAGCCGCGGATCAGGCGCAGATTGGCGGTGACATTGATCGCCACGATATCGTCCCAAGTCTTCGGAACCAGATGGGCAATCGGAGTCAGCGCGCCCAAAATTCCCGCATTGCCGAACAGCGCGTCGAGCCGGCCCCAGCGTTCGTGAATCGCGGCAGCCATGCGGTCGATACCGGCGAAATCCTTCAAGTCCAGCGGCACCAGCGTGGCCTTGCCACCTTCCTTTTTGATGTCGTCGTCCAGTTCTTCAAGCCCGCCGACCGTGCGCGCCACCGCCACGACATGCGCCCCCGCTTTACCAAGCGCCACCGCCACCGCGCGGCCGATTCCGCGCGAGGCGCCCGTGACCAGGACAATGCGGTCCGAAAAAATTGACCCGTATCCACTCATAGCCGATCGGCGCTTAGACGGCTTCCACCAGCAGCGACAGCTGACGGCGGGCTTCGCTCGAATCGGCGGGTTCTATGGGATATTCGCCAGAGAAACAGGCATCGCAGAATTGCGGCATGGCGCCATTGCGCTTGGCCTCGCCGACGGCGCGATAAAGCCCATTAATCGAGATGAACGCCAGGCTGTCGGCCTTGATGAAGTCGCGCATTCCCTCGAGATCGAGACTGTGCGCGAGCAGGTCCTCTTTGTTGGGCGTGTCGACGCCATAGAAGCAGGAATGCGTTGTAGGCGGGCTGGCGATGCGGAAATGCACCTCGGAAGCACCCGCGTCGCGCACCATCTCGACGATTTTCTTCGACGTGGTGCCGCGCACAATGGAATCATCCACCAGGACGATACGCTTGCCCTTCAACTCACCGCGATTGGCATTGTGCTTAAGCTTCACGCCGAGATGCCGGATACGATCCGAGGGTTCGATGAAGGTGCGGCCGATATAATGGTTGCGGATGATGCCCAGATCGAACGGAATTCCCGATGCCTGGGAGAAGCCGAGCGCGGCAGGAACACCGGAATCGGGCACCGGCACAATCATGTCGGCTTCGGCGGGGGCCTCGCGCGCCAGCTCCATGCCGATGTGCTTTCGCACGTCATAGACATTCCGGCCCTCGACCATGGAGTCGGGCCGGGCAAAATAGACATATTCGAAAATGCAGAACCGGCGCTGCTTGGGCGGGAATGGATGAAGCGATTCGATCCCCTCCGAAGTGATGACCACCATCTCGCCCGGTTCGATGTCGCGCACGAATTCCGCCCCGATGATGTCCAAGGCGCAGGTTTCCGATGAAAGGATCCAGGCATCGTCGAGCCGGCCCAATACCAGCGGCCGCACGCCATAGGCATCACGAACGCCGATGAGCTTCTTGGACGTCAATGCCACCAGTGAATAGGCGCCTTCGACGCGCTTCAAGGCATCGATCAGTTTCTCGACCACGAATTCGTAATGGCTGCGCGCGGCGAGATGAATGATCGCTTCGGTGTCGGAGGTGGATTGGAAGATCGCGCCTTGCCGCACCAGATCGCGTCGCAGCACCCGCGCATTGGTCAGATTGCCGTTGTGTGCGAGCGCGAGGCCCCCGCCGCTGAGATCGGCGAACATCGGCTGCACATTGCGCCCGATAGAGCCGCCTGTGGTGGAATAGCGCACATGCCCGATGGCATTGGTGCCGCGCAAATTTTCGGTATGGCCGTTCTTGCCGAAAATGTCGCCAACCAATCCGACATGGCGTTCCGAGATGAATTGCGTGCCGTCGAAAGTGACGATGCCGGCCGCCTCCTGGCCGCGATGTTGGAGCGCGTGCAGCCCCAGCGCCGTCAGCGCCCCGGCATCTTCATGGCCGAACACGCCGAAAACGCCGCATTCCTCATGCAATTTGTCGTCAAACGGTGTCGTCATTGCGATGCGCTACCGCTACGTGAATGTGCCGGGAACAATCTGTCTAGCGCGCCGGGACTATCGGCGCCATAGGCTGAATCGCTGTTCTTGTTCGCAAAATACCCGTCTTTGATCGGGACAAGCTCGCGCAATACCTCGGTGGTTGTGCGGATGACCGGAAACAGCCGGGCTTTGGTCAAGGTTTGCGGATGGTTTTTCAGCGGCACCAGCGCGCTGAACGCCATATAGACCAAGCCCACGATCGCCAACCCGCGCGCAACGCCGAACAGCAAGCCCAGCATACGGTCGGCCGGACCAGCGGCGGATTTCTTTACCTTTGCCGAAAGACGGCGGCTGACCATGGCGAGCGGGATAAAGACGAGGAGAAACGTGCCCACCACAACCGCCACGCGTTCGAGCCAGAACGGCTTGATCGCACCATCCAGGAACGGCTGCAGCGACGGCGCAAAACGCAGGGCGACATAACCGCCCGCCAGCCAGGCGAGGATCGCAAAGGTTTCATGGACGAGCCCACGAAACATGGCAAAGCCGGCCGAGATCAGGACGACGGCAACGACCACGATATCGATAGCGGTTAAGGACAGCTCACTCATGTGATTCGCTGCTCCATCGCCGCAAGTTTACCACTTTTGGGGTCTGGCGAAGGTTAAGCGTGCGCCTCGCCCACAAGGCGCACCAAATCGGCCACATCGTTGACCATCTCAAGTGCAAGCGACGCAACTCCCGCTTTGGTGCCTGCCGGCACAAATGCACGCTTGAAGCCAAGCTTTGCCGCCTCTTTCAACCGCGCCTCGGCATGGGGCGCGGGCCGGACATCCCCGGAAAGCGCAATTTCGCCGAATATCACGCTGTCTTTTGGCAGCGGTCTTCCGCTGAACGACGAAATCAAAGCGGCCGCCGCGGCAAGGTCCGCCGCCGGCTCGGCGATCTTCAGCCCGCCGGCGACGTTCAGATAGACATCCTGGCTCGATATTCCAAGCCCCGCGCGCGCATCCAGCACGGCCAGGATCATCGAAAGCCGCCCTGTGTCCCAGCCCACGACCGCACGCCGCGGGGTGCCATAGCCCGAAGGCGCCGTCAGAGCCTGGATCTCCGAAAGCAGCGGGCGCGTGCCCTCCATGCCGGCAAAAACGGCAGCCCCCGGCGCCAGGCCGGACCGATCCCCCAAAAAAAGCGCCGACGGATTGGGGACCTCGGCGAGCCCCGTCCCGGTCATTTCGAAGACGCCGATTTCGTCGGTAGCCCCGAAACGGTTTTTCACGGCACGCAAAATGCGGAAATGATGGCCGCGTTCGCCTTCGAAATAGAGCACGGCGTCGACAAGATGTTCCACCGCCTTGGGGCCCGCGATCTGCCCGTCCTTGGTGACATGGCCGATCAGGATCACCGCAACACCGGAGGCTTTGGCGTAACGCACGAGATCATGGGTTGCGGTACGGACCTGCGCGATGGTGCCGGGGGCGGCTTCGAGCGCCGACGTCCAAATGGTTTGGATGGAATCGATGACGAGAATATCGGGCGGCGAAGCGGTTGCGATTGTCGCCAGAATGTCCTCGACGCAGGTGGCCGCACCAAGCTGCACGGGCGCGTTCGCGAGCCCCATTCGGGCGGCGCGCAGCCGGACCTGTGCCAGCGCCTCTTCGCCGGAGATGTAAACTGCGGATTTTTTCGCGTCCGCATAGGCCGCCATCACCTGGAGCACGAGCGTCGATTTGCCGACGCCGGGGTCGCCTCCCAGAAGCAGCGCCGAACCGGGCACCAAGCCGCCGCCCGCCACGCGGTCGAATTCGGCGACGCGCGTGAGGCGCCGTACGGGTTCCGCCGATGTACTCGAAAGCGTTTCCAGCGTGAAGGCGCGCCCCTTCCCTGCGCGACGCGCAGCGGCACCCGCTGGCGGCGCGGCCTGCTCTTCCACCAGCGTGTTCCAGGCCCCGCAATCGTCGCACCGGCCGGACCATTTTGGATGCGCCGTGCCGCAGGACTGGCAGACAAAGGCAAGCGGACGCGCCATCTAGCGCCGCACCTCCATCTGGATCGGGCCTTGCGCGGAGCCGTGGATGAATTGATCCACATAGGGATTGCCGCTGTGGTCGATATCCTTGGTCGCGCCGTCCCAGATAATCTTGCCCTTGTAGAGCATGGCGATGCGGTTGGAGATCTTGCGCGCGCTGGCGAGATCATGGGTGATGGAAAGCGCCGTCACGCCAAGATCGCGCACCGTGGAGGCAATCAGATCGTTGATCACGTCGGCCATGATCGGATCGAGGCCGGTGGTCGGCTCGTCGAAAAAGATGATCTCCGGATCGGCCGCAATGGCGCGCGCAAGACCGACGCGCTTCTGCATGCCGCCGGACAGTTCCGCCGGCGACAACTCCGCAACTTCGGGACCGAGACCGACTTTGGCCAGCTTCTCGATCGCGATTTCGCGCGCGTGCTTGCGATTGACGCCGCGGCCTTGGATCAGGCCGAACGCAACGTTCTCCCATACCGGCAGGCTGTCGAACAGCGCGCCGCCCTGAAACAGCATGCCGAATTTGCGCAAATATTCGTCGCGCTTGGCGCCGCGTAGGCGCGTGACGTCTTCGCCGTCGACCTTGATCACACCCGCATCGGGCCGGATGATGCCGAGCACGCATTTGATCGTGACCGATTTGCCGCTGCCCGAGCCGCCGATGATGACGACCGAGTCACCATGATTGATGGTGAGGTCAATCCCATCGAGCACCACTTTGGGTCCGAAGCGCTTCTTCACGCCCTTGAGTTCGATCTTTGGCACGGCTGTCGTCATGACCAGCTCAATGGGAGAAGAAGACGGAGGTGAGAACGTAATTCGCAGCGAGGATCAAAATCGACGCCGAGACCACCGCATTGGTGGTGGCCGCACCCACGCCTTGCGCGCCGCCTTTGGAATTGAAGCCATTGTAACAGCCCATCAGCGCAATGATGAAGCCA
>DATARE010000211.1:0-9224 GCA_036264295.1 Micropepsaceae bacterium
CACGATGCCCAACACGCCCAACGCTTCGTCCGGTGATTGGATTCTGACGAGTGCCGGCGAACTCGGCGGCAACGCGGATACTGTCTCGGGTCCGAAAAAAGACATCGACATCGGCCGGCATATCGTCAGCGGCTCCAATCCTCATCCCGCCCATCCGCTGCCGGTTCAATCCGTCTACGATCAGGAGTTTCATTGGTGGTGTCCGCACGCCGCCTCTGGCAGCCGCTGGACGCACGCCGCCGACACCACGCAGACCCATATTCTCAGAATGGACAAAAGCGGTACCGGCGCCGAATACGTGGCCATCGTGAACAAGCAAGAAAACATCATGGCCTATGATGGCGATCCGGCCGTGGTGAAGACCGGCGTTATCAATGCGCGCGCCGACACGCCGACCGTTGCGGCGACGGCTGCGGGCGGCACGCCCAACACCGTGCAAATCAGCGCCGACGCGATTCCGTCCGGGCGGCAATTGTTTTTCTCGATCCAGGGTGCGCCATTGGGTTGCACGATCAATCACGCCAGCGGCGAATTGCAGATCGGCAGACAGGTGGGCAAGGTCAGGGTCCGTGCCGCAAACAAAAATGGCGGCACCAATTGGGACGAGGTCGAGGTGACGATCACGGCGGCGGGGGGCGCCCCACCGCCGGTTCAAACCCCCGCACCCGCAACCCCGCACGGCGCGGGCGCGATTGTGCCCCCCGAGCCGTAAGCCTTAGCGGACGTTGCTCACGATTTCAGCTTGAGCATCCGTTCGGCGTTGAGCTGATAGATTTTGCGCCGCTCCTCCTCGGTGACGTCGATTTCATCCAGCACCTTGATGATGTCGCGGATGAACAGCGGGCCGCCTTCGGGATCGAAGGGACAGTCGCTCCCGAACAGCACATGATCGCAGCCGAAGAAATCGATGCCGCAGCGCGTGCCGGATTTGGAACCGTTGATGGCGGTATCCGCGAAGAACATGCGGAAATAATCGACCGGGCGGCGGCCCTTCTTTTTCATGTTGGCGACGATCTCGCCGTAAGCGGGTTCCGCACCTTCGCGCGTGCCGAGCTGATCTAGGCCTAAGCCCACGCGCGCTTCCAGGAACGGCACCATCGCGCCCAAATGATGGGTGATGATCTTCAAATTCGGCCAGCGGTCGAAGAAGCCGGAGAACACCATGCGCGCCATGGCGGCGCTGGTTTCATAGGGCCAGCCGAAGCACCACCAGATGTCGTATTTGGATGCGCCTTCCACCGGATAATCGGCGAATTTCTGCGGCCGGGTCGGGTGCATCCAGATCGGCAGGTCGTAGGAATGCATCAGCTCGAAAATGGGCGCGAGCTCCGGATCGTCCAGCGGGCGTCCGTTGACATTGGTCATGATCTGGATGCCGCGCGCGTCCAGCGTCTCGACGCTGCGGCGGATTTCGGCGAGCGCCGCTTTGACATTGTTCATCGGCACCGAGGCCGCGAAGGCTGGGAATTTGTTCGGATGTTTCGCAACGATCTCGGCCATGCCGTCATTGGCGAGCTTGGCCATGTCGGGTGAGGTCTCCGGCGGCGCGACATATTCGATGGCCGGCATCGAAAGCGTGAGGATCTGCTGATAATCCGGGCCGAACTCCTCCATCATCTTCAGGCGCGCATCCAGATTGTAGAGCACCGGAATTTCCAGCCAGCGCCGGACGGCGGCTTTGTTGGGGATCACTTCGACCATTTTGTCGAAATAGGGTTTCGGGAAGATGTGCGGAAAAATGTCGATCTTCTTCACGGGGAGCGGCCCTTTTTGCATGGGGAATAGGAGCGGGCCGGACCATAGCCAGCGCCCATGCAGGCGGCAAGCGTGCCCCTGCGCCCGCCTTAGGGCCGCCTTGGCGATGCTCAGGCCGCTTGCCGGGCCGTCCCGTCCAGCGTGCTTGCGCGCGGGAAAAAAATCGTGATGCGCGTGCCTTCGCCCAGCGCGCTTTCCAGCCGGATATGGCCGCCATGCATGTCCACCAGCCCTTTGACGATGGGCAAGCCCAAGCCGGTGCCCCGGCTGTCGGTGGTGACCTCTGGGCTCTCCTGGCCGAAGCGGTCGAACAGACGCGCCTGATTTTCCGCCGCGATCCCGAGCCCATTGTCGGATATGCAGAGCTCGATCTCATGGCCGGCATTCAGCGTGGCGGACACTTCGATTTTGCCGTTGGCAGGCGTGAACTTCACCGCATTCGACAACAGGTTCGTCAGGATTTGACGCACCGCATGGGGATCGGCATTCAACAAAGGCAGACGGGACGGCAGATTGGCGTGCACAGCGACGGATTTTTGCGCGGCCTTTTCACCGGCGATAAAGACTTCGTCCCGCACCAGGCTCATCAGATCGATAGGCTCTTGATGGAGTTTCTTGCGCCCGGCCTCGATTTTCGCCAGTTCCAAAATGTCGCTGATCATGGCGAGCAGATGTTGCCCCGATTGGTGGACGTAACCGCCATATTCGGAATAGCGCTCGGGAGAATTGCCGAAGGTCTTGGAGCGGATGATATCGGAAAACCCGATGATGGCGTTGAGCGGGGTGCGCAGTTCATGGCTCATATTGGCCAGAAATTCGGATTTGGCCTTGCTTGCGGCGAGCGCCTGACGGTGGGCGCGGTCGGATTCCTGCTTGGCGTCGCGCAGGTTTTCGATCAGCAACGCGCGTTCATGTTCAAGCTGCCACGTCCGGCGGAAACGCCGGTGCATGGCGCAGGCCTGCAGCAGCATCAGGACGGTATAAACGATGGCGAGCTGAAACAACGTCACCAGGTTGGTCGTGCTGTGGAAGGCTTCCATCACGAACATGATCACCGCCAGCAGCAGCATCGGTCCGGCCACCGCGGCGGCATGCTGAGAAAGGCGCATGCTGATTCCCGCCAATGTGCAGGATACGACCAACACCGCAAACATGTTGCTGGGGATGAAATTGGTATCCCATGCCCAAAGGATGAGAGACACCCAGCCGGCGGTCTGCACGAGCGTCATCACGGACATCATCCGGGCCCGAACTCGCGCATGGGCGATCACGTCTTTGATCTGCATGTCGCGCCGGAGCAGAATCTCATTGACGATGGAGGTGGCGAAAATGAACAGCCACGAGCCCGCGACGCAAAGCAGCGGCGCGTGATGCGCTTCGATGGTGCCGACCACGATGCCGAGCAACGGATAGACGTAATCGAACAGCCTTATGCCTTCGCGCACGGAATCGAGTTCGGCCTCGATTCGAAGCGCATCCCCCTCCGTGGCGGGGCTCAGGGACTCCAAAATCGTCGACGGGAGGCAGAGCAGGCTTTCCACGGCACGTTTCCAGCCTGCCACGAAGCCACTTCTGCAAGGCTCAAACATGATAATCGTCCATAGCCGGTTGCTGCTTCCCCCCTATTGCGCGTCAACGTGGCATGCTGCCGGTTAATATGGCTTTTTATTCAAAGCCCCTGCGCAAACACGGTTAAGGAAGGCTTTTCAATTCCTGTGCGGTTTTAGAGATGGCCCGAGGTTGCGCCGCCCAAACGCCGCTGCTAGGCACCTGCAAAGAGAATGACCATGAATGTTGTGTCCAAAGTTCCCGCAGAAACTCCCGCCGCGCAGGCCGCGCGACGGCGGACCTTTGCGATCATCTCCCATCCCGACGCCGGCAAGACGACGTTGACGGAGCAATTGCTGCTTCTGGGCGGCGCCATCCGGCTCGCCGGGCAGGTGAAGGCGCGGGGCGAGGCCCGCCGCGCCCGCTCGGATTGGATGCGGATCGAGCAGGAGCGCGGGATTTCCGTCACCACCGCGGTGATGACCTTCGAGTTCGAGGACGCGGTGTTCAATCTTCTCGACACGCCGGGCCACGAAGATTTTTCCGAAGACACCTACCGCACCCTGACGGCGGTGGATTCGGCGGTGATGGTGATCGACGCGGCCAAGGGCATCGAAACCCAGACGCGCAAATTGTTCGAGATTTGCCGCCTGCGCGACATCCCGATCATGACCTTCGTCAACAAGATGGACCGCGAGGCGCGCGATCCCTTCGAGCTTCTGGACGAAATTGCCGATCAGCTTCAGCTCGAATGCGCAGCCCTGAATTGGCCGGCGGGATCGGGCCTCAATTTCCACGGGGTGTATGATTTCGGGAGCGACGATTTTGTCCGCTTCGCGCGGGACGAACCGCGGATGAAGGACCTCTCCGCGCTGCCGGAGGATGTGCGCGCCAAACTTCAAGAGGATGTCGAGCTGGTGCGCCATGCCTCGACGCCGTTCGACCTGGACACCTATCGCGGCGGGCACATGACGCCGGTGTTCTTCGGCGCGGCGCTGAAGAATTTCGGCGTGCGCGGCCTGTTGCAGGCGCTTGGCCGTTTGGCTCCGCCACCGCGTCCGCAGCCCGCCGCAACGCGTGCCGTAGAGCCCTCAGAAGACGGCGTCACCGGCTTCGTTTTCAAGGTCCAGGCCAATATGGACCCGAACCATCGCGACCGGGTGGCTTTTCTGCGCCTGTGCTCGGGGCGCTTCCGCCGGGGCATGAAGCTGAAGCAATCGGGCACCGGCAAGACCATTGGCGTGCACAATCCCATCCTGTTCTTCGCGCAGGAGCGCGAGGTGGTCGATGAGGCGTGGCCCGGCGACATCATCGGGATTCCCAATCACGGGGTGCTGCGGGTGGGCGATACGCTGACCGAAAGCGAAGACATTGTCTTCACCGGCATTCCCAATTTCGCGCCGGAAATCCTGCGCCGTGTGCGCCTGTTCGACGCGATGAAAGCCAAGCACCTGAAGCGCGCGCTGGAAAGCCTTGCCGAGGAGGGCGTCACCCAGGTGTTCAAACCGCTGATCGGTGCGCAATGGACGGTGGGCGTGGTCGGCAATCTCCAGCTCGACGTGCTCAAGAGCCGGCTTCGGGCGGAATACGGGCTGGATGTGGATTTGGAGGCCTCGCCTTACGAGACCGCGCGCTGGATCGCCGGCACGCCGGAGGATGCGGAAAAATTCCGCGACGCCAATCGCGGCCAGATGGCGGAAGACCGCGACGGTGCGCTGGTGTTCCTTGCCAAGAGCGCCTGGGAATTGGGTTATGTCGGCGGCAAATTCCCCAATATCCGCTTTCTGAAGACGCGCGAACGCAGCCACGCCGCCGAAGCCGCCTGAGCATAGGAGGCTTGGAGCCATGTGGAGCTTTGTGCTTTATTCCGGCCATAAGCTGGGGAGGACATTCGAATGATGCGTGGAATTTTGCTGGGCGCCGCCGCTTTTGCCATGCTGGCCGCGCCGGCCTTTGCCCAGGATAGGTGCTCTTCGCCCCTCGCTCCGGTCGTGCCCGACGGCAAAACTGCGACCGTGGCGCAATTGAGCCAGGCGGCCAAGGAGGTCGTGGCCTTCATCAAGGCGTCTGACGATTACCAGACGTGCCTGCTCGCCGCGATCGCCGAACAGGACAAGCTGTCGAAAGACCCCAAGAACCCGCCCGATCCTGCCATCAAGAAGGCGCTCGAAGCCAAAGGCGACGCCAACCAGAAGGAAAAAGAACGCATCGGCGGCGACTACAACCGCTCGGCTGCCGCCTATAAGGCCGCCCATCCCAAATAGATCCGCTACGCATGAATTCTCGCGCGGCCCGGTCTTCCCTGACCGGGCCGCTTTCGTTTGTACGCGCATGTGCGGGCCGCCTCATCCTGAGGAGCCATTTCGGCCACCGACACGAAATGGCGTCTCGAAGGAGAGAATCGCTTATCATGGCTCCATGAGCGAAGTGCTTTCCCGCCGCACCGAGAGACGGACCCGTCAGCGTGCCGCCAATCGGAGCGCCATCCTGGAGGCCGCCCGGCGGGTGACCGCCCGCGAAGGCACTGGCGAGCTTTCCTTGCGAGCGGTTGCCGGTGAGGCGGGCTATGCACCGGCTTCGGTCTATGAATATTTTCGCAATCGTGCCGAGCTGGTGCTGGCGCTTGCCGCCGAGGACATGGGGGGGCTGGCGCGAAGTTTGCGCGAACCGGCGCCCGGCACCTTGGCTCAGGCCGCGAAAACCGCGCTCGACGCGATGCGGGGAAGCGGCGCGTTGCCCGCGGCAATTGCCACCCTGGAAGGGGGCGATGCGCCCCCGGAGGCCGAAAGATTGTTCAACGGCAAGCTGATAGCCGCACTCACGGCCTTTGCGGAAGCGGCCGGGCGCACTCCCAAAACGCGCGAGGAGCAAGCCGATGTGCTGCTCGCCGCTGCGACTGTCACGGGGCTTGCGGTGCTGGCGCGTGCGGGGCGGCTGAAGACTCTCGGCCTCGAGGAAAATGCGCTTCTCGAACGGCTGGACAAGCGATTCACGCCTCCGCTGCCGTAAACGTTCGGCCTCCTTTCGATTTTCGGCTAGACTGCCTGCCATATCACTCGGGAGGATCACATGGACGTGCAACGGCGCGATTTTCTGCTCACCGGAACCATGGTGGCGGCGGCAGCGGCCGCCGCTCCGGCATTGGCGCAGACCACACCCGCATCGGTCAGCGCCGAAGGGCCGGGCCAGGAGCGCGGCGGCAGCGTGCGCCCCGGCGACGAAAAGGTCCAATATGAAGGCGGCAAGGAGGTAAAGAAGCTCAAAATCGTCAACACCGCCGAGCTGGAAATCGAAGCCGAGAAGATCCTGCCCAAGGGCGGCTATGGCTACATCTTCGGCGGTTCGGGCGCCGAATACACCAAGCGCGAGAACCTGCGCGCCATGGAAGGGATCGGCCTGGAGCCGCATTTCCTGGCCGGCGTTTTGAAGCCCGACCTGTCGGCCACCATTCTCGGCCACAAGCTGCCGTTCCCGATCATCATCCCGCCCATGGGCAGCCATGGCCTCGCCCATGTGTCCAAGGAGATCGGCACCGCCCAGGCGGCCACCGCCGTGAAGACGCTGATGATCTTGTCCATGCAATCCAACGTGTCGCTGGAGGATGTGGCCAAAACCCACAGCGGCGGACCCAAATGGATGCAGCTTTATTTCCCGGCGGATCGCGGCTATGCGCGCGAAGTCATCATGCGCGCCAAGGCGGCGGGCTATACCGCCATCGTTCCCACCATCGATTCCACACTCGCCTATCCGCGCGACAACAACATCCGCAACGATTTCCGCATTCCGGTGTCGCTGGGCAAGGGCAATGCGCCGCTCGACGAGAAGGACCCCGTCAAGGCCGCGCGCACGATGGGTGTGCGCAAGGTCGATCTGAACTGGGACGACATGCTGTGGATCAAGCAGGAGACGGGACTTCCCGTCGTGGTGAAAGGCGTGATGTCGCCCGTGACCGCGATGCAGGCCGTCGAACGCGGCATCGACGCCGTCTATGTTTCCAACCATGGCGGGCGGGCGCTGGATGGCGTGTCGGCAGCCATCACGGTGCTGCCGCGCATCGCCGATGCGGTGAAGGGGCGCGTCCCCATCATCTTCGATTCCGGAATCCGGCGCGGCCAGGACGTGTTCCGCGCGCTTGCTTTGGGTGCCGATGTGGTGGCCTGCGGCAGGCCGGTTCTGTACGGGCTGGCGCTCGGCGGGAATCTTGGGGCGCAAAGCGTGCTCGAATATCTGCGCGACGACCTCTACATCGTGATGCAGCTCGCCGGCACGCCGAATTTGCGCTCCATCACCCGCGACCACATCGTCCAACCCCGGATCGCTTAGAGAGACTCCGCGTGAAACGGTTCATCCTCCTCGGTGCTTCGGCGCTGATTGCGCTGGCGCAGCCTGCGTCCGCCAAGTCGATCCTTTTTGTCGGCAACAGCTTCACCTATGGCGAGCTTTCTCCCGTCCGGATTTACAAAGCGAACACGGTCACCGATCTGAACAACACCGGCGTCGGCGGCGTCCCGGCGCTGTTCAAGGCGTTCGCCACGCAAGCGGGGCTTGATTACGACGTCAGCCTCGAAACCGTTCCCGGTGTCGGATTGGATTATCATTATGCGGAGAAACGCGCGTTGCTCGACCGCAAATGGGATGAGGTGGTCCTGCAAAGCTTCAGCACTATGGACCAGAATCATGCCGGCGCGCACGGACTCCTGGTGAAATATGCCGGGGTGTTTTCGGACATGCTGCATCGGCGCAATCCGGAGGTGAAAATCTATCTGACGGCGACCTGGAGCCGTGCCGACATGACCTATGCGCCCGGTACGCCCTGGTATGGAAAGCCGATTGCGCAGATGGCCAAGGATATCGATGCCGGTTACCGGCTCGCCGCGAAATCCGACGGCATCGCCGGGGCCATTCCCGTGGGGCTGGCTTGGAACCGCGCCATCGACAGCGGACTTGCCGATCCCAATCCTTATGACGGCATCGCGCCGGGCAAGATCGATCTGTGGGCGATCGACAATTATCACGCCAGCACCTACGGCTATTACCTGGAAGCGCTGATGGTGTTTGGGCGCGTCACGGGCCGCGATCCCTTGAGCGTGGGCGACCACGAGACCTCGATGCGCGAACTTTCACTCGATCCCGCGGTCGTGCGAAAGCTTGAACAAATCGCCCACGACGAATTGGCCCAGCACTGAGCGCCAAGCCGCGCAAGCAATATGAATCAGCTCAGCCTTTCGCGTGGTCGCGCAGGAACTGGACGAGCAGTGCGCTGACCTGTTCGGGCTGTTCCTGCTGAACCCAGTGCCCGGCGCCGTCCAGCAAATGGAATCCGGCCATGTGCGTGCAGGCGCTGCTCTGCATCTTCTCCACCGCGCCCGGCGTCTGATAGACGCCCCAATCGCTTTTTCCCCCAATGAACATCGAAGGCTGATCGATGGTCCGCCCGGAGAACGTCCGCATCTCCGCAATGCTTCTCGGATCGCCGCCGCGCCGCACGCGATAGCCTTGCAGCGCGCCGGTGAACTCGGTGCGCGCATATTCCGTCGCATAGACCTCGACTTCGGGTTCGGTCAGCCATTTGCATTTCGCGATGTAATCGGCCGACGGCATGAGGGGCGCAACATTCGCCGCCATCCCCTTGTCCTTCAGCATCACGTAGTAATGCGGGATTTCCTCCATCTCCTTCGCCGTACGCGCCTTCAGAGGATGCGGCTTGTTTCCGGCGTAATCGGCGCTCTTGTAGAAATAGTAAGCGCGGAAAAACGCGTGCAATCCTTGCGGCGCGTGCAGCATGTCGTCATTGGCGCCGGGCGTGCGCTGATAGTTCTGATAATATTTCCGCGGCGGGTTCAGTTTCGCCAGCTCCGCATCGAGTTCGTCATCGCCGATTGCAGCGGGCGGCCGTGCGGCGCCATTGGCGGTATTGAACG